>NZ_JBHUZM010000242.1:0-6214 GCF_042667665.1 Streptomyces sp. NPDC057307
CCGGACGGGCTTTCACAGCCCGTCCGGCGATCGCCGCGTTCCAGGGCGGGTGCGCGCGGCTCGACAGCCGTGCGGCGCCGTCATGTTCGGGTCTACGGCCCCGAAGGCCGCCGGGCCGCTCAGGGCGTCCTGAGGTCCACGATCCGCTTGATCTTGCCCACCGAACGCTCCAGCGTCTCCGGATCCACCACCTCGACCGCGACCGAGACCCCGATCCCGTCCTTCACGGCCGTCGCGATCGACCGCACGGCCTCGTCACGCTGCTCCGGCGTCGCCCCCGCCCGCGCCTCCGCCCGTACCGTCAGGGCGTCCATCCGGCCGTCCCGGGTGAGCCGCAGCTGGAAGTGCGGGGCGACCCCCGCCGTACGCAGCACGATCTCCTCGATCTGGGTCGGGAACAGGTTCACCCCGCGCAGGATCACCATGTCGTCGGTACGCCCGGTGACCTTCTCCATCCGCCGGAACACCCGCGCCGTGCCCGGCAGCAGCCGCGTCAGGTCGCGCGTGCGGTAACGGATCACCGGCATCGCCTCCTTGGTGAGGGAGGTGAAGACCAGTTCGCCCTCCTCGCCCTCCGGCAGCACCTCACCGGTGAACGGGTCGACGATCTCCGGATAGAAGTGGTCCTCCCAGATGTGCAGGCCGTCCTTCGTCTCGACACACTCCTGGGCCACGCCGGGGCCCATCACCTCGGAGAGCCCGTATATGTCCACGGCGTCGATCGCGAACCGCTCCTCGATCTCCCGCCGCATCTCCTCCGTCCACGGCTCGGCCCCGAAGATGCCGACCTTCAGTGAGGTCGCCCGGGGATCGACGCCCTGGCGCTCGAACTCGTCCAGCAGCGTCAGCATGTACGAGGGCGTCACCATGATGACCTCGGGCCGGAAGTCCGTGATCAGCTGGACCTGTCGCGCGGTCATGCCGCCGGACGCCGGGATGACGGTGCAGCCGAGGCGCTCCGCGCCGTAGTGCGCGCCCAGTCCGCCGGTGAACAGGCCGTAGCCGTACGCCACATGGACCTTGTGGCCGGGCCGGCCGCCGGCCGCGCGGATGGAGCGGGCCACCACGTCGGCCCAGTTGTCCAGATCCCCTTGGGTGTAGCCGACCACCGTGGGGCGGCCCGTGGTGCCGCTGGAGGCGTGGATGCGCCGGACGTCCTTCTGGTCGACGGCGAACATCCCGAAGGGGTAGTTGTCCCGCAGATCGGTCTTGGCGGTGAAGGGGAAGCGGGCCAGGTCGGCGAGCGAGCGGCAGTCGTCCGGCCGCAGCCCGGCGGCGTCGAACGACTCGCGGTAGAACGGCACGTTCTCGTACGCGTGCCGCAGCGTCGCCCGCAGCCGCGTGAGCTGCAGCCCTTCGAGCTCGTCCCGGCCGAGCAGTTCCCCGGCGTCCAGCTGAACCGTCATGGCTGACTCTCCGACTCTTCCGTATCGACCGGGCCGACCGATCATTCGGTTGATCCTCTTCCCGCCCAGTAATCCAGCCCTCGGCACACGCGTCAAGGCTCCGGGCCCGACCCGTACCCGGATCGGAAACCGGTTGGTCCCGTGCCCGCCCGCCTGTGAGGATCCGGCCATGCCCACGTTCAACGCGTACGACGGGACCGAACTGACCTACCACCTCAAGGGGGACGGGCCGGGGGAACCGGTCATCTGTCTGCCGGGCGGCCCGATGCGGGCCGCCTCCTACCTCGGGGATCTCGGCGGCCTCGGCGCCCACCGCCCCCTCGTCCTGCCCGATCCGCGCGGCACGGGCGATTCCGCCGCCCCGGCCGACCGCTCCACGTACCGCTGCGACCGGCTCGTGGCCGACGTCGAGGCGCTGCGCGAGCATCTCGGTCTCACGCGGATCGATCTGCTCGGGCACTCCGCGTCGGGCAATCTCGCCACCCTCTACGCCGCCGCCCACCCGCACCGGCTGCGCTCGCTCGTCCTGGTCGCCCCCGGACTGCGGGCCGCGGGCATCACCACCACCGAGGCGGACACACGCGAGGCCGTCGAACTGCGCGCGGGCGAACCCTGGTACGCGCAGGCACGGGCCGCCATGGACGAGGTCTGGTCGGGCGCCCGTGGCCTCCGCGAGGTGTGGCCGACGGTGATCCCCTTCGCGTACGGGCGGTGGGACGCGGCCGCGCGGGCGCACGCGGCCGCCGAGGCCCACGAGGTCAACCGGGAGGCGGCGGCCGGGTACTACGCGCCGGGCGCCTTCGACCCGCCCGTCACCGTCGCCGCGCTGTCCGCCGTCGACGCCCCGGTCCTGGTCGTGACGGGCGAGGTGGACACCAGCCCACGCCCCCGGCACGCGAGGGAACTGGCCGGTCTCTTCCCGGCGGGCCGGACGGTCGTACAGCCGGGGGCGGGACATCTGCCGTGGCTGGACGACCCGGGGTGGTTCACCCGTACGGTCGGCGCCTTCCTGACGCCCGGCACGCGTACGGCCCCGGCGGGCTGACCGGCCGTCCGGGCGGCCGCGGGCCGAGTTGATCCCCGCCGATCTGATCCCGGCCGGGTCGGCCTCGGCCGGGCCGATCCCCGTCGAACGCGCGTCCGGCGGCCGTCCCGGCCCCAACTGTGCCTCGCGGCAAGGGCGTTGGGGACGGCCGGTGCAGCGGCCTGTCCGGGACCGGAAACGATCGATAGTCTGGCCCCGGACGACGAACCGGGAGGAGCGGGACGTGGCTGAGAGCACCACCACCCAGCAGCCGTTGGCGGGCTGGGACAAGCCGGAGCTGGACCTGAGCAAGGCTGACTGGCGTTCCAGCAGCCAGGGCACGGGAGACGTCCAGATCGCCTTCGTCGAAGGATTCATCGCGATGCGCAACGGCGGCAAGCCGGAGAATCCCTCACTGATCTTCAGCCCCGCCGAGTGGCGGGCCTTCGTACTCAACGCCCGTGACGGGGAGTTCGACCTCACCTGACCGCGCCCCGCGTCCCACCCCCGGCGAGCCCCAGGGTCCCGCGTCGCCGGGGTCCCGCGGAGACGTACCATGGCCGCATGTCCTTCCTCCGCCGCCGCAGCGCCGCCACACCCGCGGGTCCGGACTTCGACGTCCTGGCCATGGACCCGGGTGACTGGCCCGGGAATCTGGGCGCCGGCCTGCTGCCCGCCCCCGACGGCAGCTGTCAGGGTGTCTTCCTGCGGTACGACCTGTTCGGCGGACGCGGCCCCGCGATGATCATCGGCAATCTGCCCGAGGGATCACCGGCCCGTGAGCTGGAGGACGGCCAGATCCCCTTCGAGGTCGCGCAGCTGCTGATCGCCCTGGAGAACGAGGAGCAGGTCGACGTCGTCAGTACGGAGGACGTGCCCGTGATGCAGGGCGACAACCTGCTCATCGTGCGCCGGCTGAAGCTCTCCGAAAGCCGTATCGCCTGCGTGCAGTTCGACCGCAGCGACAACGTCCTCGTCACCATCGCCAGCTGGGACCGGCCCATCACCGACGATCTCTACGCGCTCCTGAAGCCGCTGCCCGCGGAGCTTTTCCAGCAGGGCTGAGAGCCTGCCGGGGCCGAAAACCGCCCCTGATGCGATATCGGGCGAGACCCGGCAGACCGGAACCCGCCCCCGCACTTCACCGCCTCGCGGCGGGAAAACTGACTGCCGCGAGGTTTTGTCATGTGCCTTGCCAATTCAGTCATCGGACTTTTAACGTCAGCCGCATGACTCAGGGCATCACCCGCAGAACCACGATGAAGTCCGCCCTCGGCGTAACCAGTGCTCTCGCGCTGGGTGTTCCTGCTCTGGCCGGCAGAGCCGCAGCCGCCGACCCCTCCGATGAATTGACGCTTTGGTACACGAAGCCCGCCGCCGACTGGGAGCGCGAAAGCCTCCCCATCGGCAGCGGCGCGCTCGGCGCCGGCATCTACGGAACGCTCGCCACCGAGCGACTGGTCCTCAACGAGAAGACCCTGTGGACGGGCGGCCCCGGCGCGCCCGACTACGACCACGGCAACTGGACCAGCCCCCGGCCCGGTGTGCTGCGCGGGATCCAGGACCGTATCGACGCCGAGGGGTCCATGACCCCGGAGGCCGTCGCGGCCGAGCTGGGCCAGCCCAAGCACAGCTTCGGCTCCTACAACGTCTTCGGCGACCTGCTGATCGACGTCCCCGGAGCGCCCGGTGGCCCCGACTCCTCCTATCGGCGCACCCTGGACATCGCCACGGCCCTCGCCACGGTCTCGTACGCCCACCAAGGCGCCACGTACACACGGGAGTTCTTCGCCTCCCACCCCGGCAAGGTCATCGCCGGCCGGTTCACCGCCGACCAGCCGGGCAAGATCGGCTTCACCCTCCGCTACACCTCCCCCCGCAACGACTTCACGGCCACCGCGAGCGGTGACCGGCTCACCATCAAGGGCAAGCTGCAGAACAACGGGCTGCTCTTCGAGGGCCAGATCCGCGTACGTACCCAGGGCGGCAGCGTCACCGCCGGGAACGGCACCCTCACCGTCAGCGGCGCCGACAGCGCCTGGTTCGTCCTCGCCGCCGGCACCGACTACGCCGACACCTATCCCGACTACCGCACCGACGACCCCCACGGCGCGGTCACCGACGCCGTCGACCGGGCGGCCGGCCGTTCCTACGACGACCTGCGCACCGAGCATGTCAACGACTACCAGGGGCTGTTCGACCGGGTGTCGCTCGACATCGGCCAGCAGCTGCCCGATCTGCCGACCGACCAGCTCCTCACCCAGTACACGGGCGGCACGGGCGCCGCCGACAAGGCGCTGGAGGCGCTGTACTTCCAGTACGGCCGGTATCTGCTCATCGCCTCGTCGCGGACCGGCTCGCTGCCCGCCAACCTCCAGGGCGTCTGGAACAACGTCACCAACCCGCCCTGGGACGCGGACTACCACGTCAACATCAACCTCCAGATGAACTACTGGCTCGCCGAGGTCACCAACCTCGCCGAGACCACCGCGCCGTACGACAAGTACGTCGACTCGATGCGCGAACCGGGCCGCACCACCGCGCGGGAGATCTTCGAGACGGCCGGCTGGGTGGTGAACAACGAGACCAATCCGTACGGCTTCACGGGCCTGCACCAGTACCCGCAGTCGTTCTGGTTCCCGGAGGCGGGCGCCTGGCTCACCCAGCAGATGTACGACCACTACCGCTTCAACGCCTCCACGGACTATCTGCGCTCCACCGCCTACCCCGTGATGAAGGAGACCGCCGAGTTCTGGCTGGGCTTCCTGCGGGTCGACCCGCGCGACGGGAAGCTCGTCGTCACCCCCAGCTACTCGCCCGAGAACGGCGACTTCACGGCCGGCGCCGCGATGTCGCAGCAGATCGTGCACGACCTGTTCACCAACACCCTGGAGGCGGCGCAGACCCTCGGCGACGACCCCGCCTTCCGCACCCGGCTCCAGGACACCCTCGGCAAGCTCGACCCCGGCCTGCGCATCGGCTCCTGGGGCCAGCTCCAGGAGTGGAAGGAGGACCTGGACGACCCGAACAACGACCACCGGCACGTCTCGCACCTCTTCGGCCTGCACCCGGGCCGGCAGATCGAGGTCGGCACCGAGTGGGCCGAGGCCGCCAAGGTCTCCCTCACCGCGCGCGGTGACGGCGGCACGGGCTGGAGCAAGGCTTGGAAGATCAACTTCTGGGCGCGGCTGCGGGACGGCAACCACGCGCACAAGATGCTCACCGAGCAGCTCAAGAGCTCCACGCTGCCGAACCTCTGGGACACCCACCCGCCGTTCCAGATCGACGGCAACTTCGGCGCCTCCTCCGGTGTCGCCGAGATGCTGCTCCAGAGCCAGCACGGCCCGATCGAGGTCCTGCCGGCCCTGCCCGCGTCCTGGGCCGACGGCTCGGTATCCGGCCTGCGGGCACGCGGCGGAGCCACGCTCGACATCACCTGGGCCGGCGGCAGGGCGAGCCGGATCGTCCTCAGGGCGAGCCGTACCGGTGAGCTGACCCTGCGCAGCACCCTGCTGCCCGGCGGTGAGAAGACCTTCCGCGCGACCGCCGGTCAGGTCTACGAATTCCCGGAGGGCCGTGACAAGCCCGGCCACGGAAAACCGGGTCACGGAAAGCCCGGCCACGGCAGGCCGGGTCATGGCCGACCAGGTCGCGGCGGGAACTGACGGCGCGCGATCCGGCCACCGGATCAGGGGTCTCGTCCGGCAGCGGCGGCAGCCGGGCGGGGCCCCGTCGTACGCGGGCCCCGTCGGCTCCGGCGGGGCCCCGCCGGAGCCGACGGCTC
>NZ_JBHUZM010000243.1:0-6208 GCF_042667665.1 Streptomyces sp. NPDC057307
CCCGGTGAACGTCTCCACCCACAACGGCTCAGCCTTCAACACCCCACCCATACAACGGAAATGCCCGATTCACAGCCTTCTGCAACACGCTTTAGAAGGGGGCGAACTCACAGGCCCGATCCCCGTGGACCGGGGCAAGCCCGGTTCCAAGACGCACGTCCTGTCGGACGCGAACGTACTGCCCCTCCCCGTCGGCCTCTCAGCGGCGAACACCAACGCGTCGGAGTCCGTATCGCCCGCAAGGTCGCAGCCGCCCTCTGCTGCTGCGAACGACTGCTCAAACTGGGCCGGAATGCTGCGCCGACGTGGCGGCGCGCCGAGGGGCGGCAGAGAGCTACTCGTTCTGCAGCACTGTCATCAGATCAAGCCGAGCGTGGTTGGCATGATGGACGCCTACGCCCACGATGTCCGGCGTCCCCGCTCCTACATGATCATCGACGGGGGCTTCCGGCTTGATCAACCGGCACGAGCAGGAAACAAGCGAAAGACCATTCGCACAGGTCAGCGACCATAAGCTACCCATCGCGGCAGGTCACCACGTTCGCCGACCTCCTCCGGGACAAGTGGCCATCGGGGCCCAGCGGCTCCTCGCAGAGCATCGCCACCCTCGACGCCCTTCGCGATGGGCTCCAGGGTCGCCACGCACTCCACGTGGTGCGTCATCGGGAACAGGTTCAAACAACCGCCCACTCGGTCGCAGGCTTACGTAAGAATCTCCGCCCACAGCAGGTCGCTCAACGGTGTCCAGCGATGCCGGACCCCGGCGCTGTGAAGGCACTTGCTGACCTCGTCGCGGTACGGGCTGTCGGCGAGCCACCGTTCGAGGTCGCTGGGCGTGTCGTCGTCACGGCGGTGCTTGAGGCTCCCGTCGACGACCCACGTCAGTGCCATCAGCGGGCCTCGCGCGAGGCCGGTGACCACTCGGCGGAACTGGTCGCGGTCGGTGGTTCTGACCAGCTCGTAGACCAGGCTCCTCCAGTGATGGACCAGACTCTCGACATCGTGCGAGTCACCGCTGTCGCGCCCGTCGCCGTCGCCCGTTCCCCAGGCCGAGACGCGGACCGCGGCGTCGGCCACATGGATGAAGAGGCGTACGGCATCGGGCAGATCGACCTCGATCAGCCTGCGGACGAGAAAGCCCACGCTGGTGAGCTCCTGGGCCCGCGCCGCCGAGGCGGTCTGCCGTTCCGCATCCGCGATGACCCGGCTTCGGTCGGCCGGGTCCGTCAGCGAGGCGAAGCGGTACAGGACAAGGTGGCGCAGCTTGACCGCGGCGGACAGTAGCGGGCCCTGCGCGGACCGGGCATGGCCCACGTCACGTCCGTTCCCACCCTCATGCCTGGCACCGGGTTGTCCGGCGGAGGCGACGCCCAGTTCGTGAATCATCGTGTCGAGCCCGTCGACCATGGTCTGCCAGCCGTCCTCCCCTCCCTGCCCGGCCAGCTCGGACACCCCCTCGCGATTCCAGTCGAGCAGCGTCTCCAGTCCCGCGCGCCGCTCCGGAACGGTTCTCAACGTGCTCAGTAGCGCGGCCTGTTCGCGCAGTGCCGGCCGGGCGACGGCCCGCAGGCCGACCAGGTGCCGCCACAGCCGCAGTGCCTGGTGCTTGTTGTCGGGCTGCGGGTACCTTTCGATCTTCCACACCTCTTGGCACCAGGCGGCGAGCTCCGTTCCGTACGTCGCGAACAGTTCCCCATCGGCGGAGGCAGTGGGGTGCTGTGCCGTTCGGTCGGCGAGTTCGGTCAGCCACGGCATATCGGCCGACGGCACCCGGGTATTCGTGTCACCGGCGAGATGATGGGCGTGCGGCGCGTGCCGGACCAGGGCGCGGTGCAGTGGGCCCACCAACCGGTCACGGGGTTGTCCCTGCCAGGGCAGTCCGCGGGGGTTCTGCTCGGTCGGCCGGAACCTGGGCCACCGGTTGCCGCCCAGGGCGAATTGCGCGGTGCGGTCGGCCTCAAGCTTCCTCCATCTCGCCAACGCCCTGGTCGCGCGGCCGTACCCGGCGGCGGCCAGGGGTACGCACAGAGCGGAGGCTCCCTCCTCGTTGAGGAACACATGGTCGGTACGGCTGTCCGACCAGGGCCGTCCGGCCCGGCCCCAGGCGTCCTCCGCGATGGCACGGACGATGTCGGGGGACAGGCCGCTGAGCCCGTGGGCGCAGAACCGGACGGAAGGCGGCATGGGGGTTCCGGGCTGCGCGTCCGTCAGGAGGCGCAGCCGCTGGGCACACCAGTCCCCCGCGGCCCGTACGCCGGGTTCCTGGGGCGCACCGGTCGGCTGGAGCAGTTGCGGGAGAAGCACCCGCGCGATCTGCCCTTCCTTTCTGGTCCCTTGGCAGGTGTCCACAGCCTCCTGGAGAAAGTCGGCGACACCCGTCTCCTCGGTCCGCATCATCCAGCCGAGCGCGGTGAGCTGCGCCCGCACCGGCAGCCACGGGGTGGCGTACGGTATGCGCCCGTCTCCGGCGAGCTTGCGCAGTCGCCGGGCGGGGGTGAGCGCGCTGCCGGAACCGCGGGCCCAGTGACGGGCGAGAATGCGCATCGCCCCGTCTTCTCCTTGTTCTTCGGCACCATCGGCGTCCGATGCCGGAGCCGTGGCGTCGCCGCCTCCGTCGGAGCGTCCGCGGGCCGCTGGCCGCAGTCGCTGACGTACGGCCTTGGGGTCGCCCACTTGTTCGACCGCCCTGGCGGCACGGTCCAGCAGTGTCCCCCAGCCGGCCGCGTCCCGGTGCCGGTCGATCGGCTCGATGCACTGGCTCAGCCAGCGCCCGTGCTTACGCTCACGGGCGAGCTGGATCTGCTGCTCCATCAGCACCGCCGCCCAGCCGGGCAGATGCCGGGCGACCGCGTCGACCAGCCGCACAGCCTGGTTGCCGTGGTCGGTGATCTTCTGGTTGCTGAGGTTGAGAAGCCAGGACCACAGGCAGCTCGCGCTCCGGCACCCCTGCCAGCCGTTCCCCGTATCCTCGTCGGCCTGTCCGTCCGCGTGTTCCGCCAGGTCGTCGACCCGGTACCCGATGCACACGTCAGGGTCCTCGCACAGGCCGTCCAGCAGGCCCTGCACGGCGAACGCGGCGTCCTGACCCGCGTTGGCGAAGCGGCACAGGGCCTCCAGGACCGGCCGCCGCATCTCCTTGCCCGAGCGGCGCAGCACGACCGCGAGGTCGTCGGTGACACGTTTAGGGCGCAGATGATGCCGTGTGGGCAGCAGCCCGACGAACTCGGTCACCATGGGGTCCGGGGCCACGCGCAGCAGTTCCCGCAGATCGGCATCGGTGCCGGGCAGCACCTCGGGGAGAAACGCGTACGCACGCAGTGCGATGGTCTGCAGGTAGCTGTCCTCGGCCCCGGCGAGCCGCCGCAACAGCCGCAGCGCGGGTCCTCGCGCGGCGCCGTCGCTCCGGGCACCCTGCACGATGCCCCGCTCGGCGACGACCGCCCGTAGGAAGTCCTGCGGATGCGCCGTCAGCCAGTTCTCCATCATTCGGTAGTACTTCGTGCCCTGTTGTTCGGTCAGGGTCACCAGACAACGGCCTGCCGCGTACTCGTAGAGCGTCTGGTGGAAGAACCGGACGGTCCCGAAACGCGATCCGGCTCCGACCAGCACGCCCCGCCCGTCCAGGCGCGCCAGTCCGACGGCCGCTTTCGGGTCGGCCTCGGCGAGGACTCGGGGCACACCGGTTCCGTTCGCGAGGGTGACGTGTGCCTTGCCGTCGTGCAGCATCTGCCGGGCCAGCGCCTCGGCCACCGGCGCCAGATCCTCCTTGGCCGCGATCCTGCTGCCGCCGTGCCGCAGGTCCTTCTTGACCCTGCGTTCCCAGAACAGCTCGTACACACTGTCCGAGTCGATCTCACGGGTGGGGATCTGGGCGGCATCGGCGGTGTCCGGCGCGTACACCTCGAACAGCATCCGGAGGGTCAGTGCCCGTCCGACGACCTCACGGATCGGCAGTCCGCGGACCGCCGCGTCGAGTATCTCCTCCCGCACCGTGTCACGTTCATGCTGAGCGCGGCCGCGGTAGTAGCGGTCGCAGTACGCGGTGACCGCGCGCCGGACCTCCACGCCCCGCCGGAAGTCGCCGAGTGTCGTGAGCTCGTACGCCTCGCCTTCGAACAACTCGGCCAGCGTGTGCTGTTCACGGACCCGGCAAGTCATCGCGAGCGGCACCCGGTGTGTCCGGCACAGGTTCATCAGCTCTTCGCACCGGGCCTTCCCCGCGTCGTCGTGGAGCAAGATGTCCGCGGTGTCGAGAAGCACGATCAGCGCGTCACGTGCCCTCTTCTGACGGAGTGCCTTGCGCAACTGGTCGACGGGTTCGGCGTGCGCGGACGCGGCGGCGCCTGAGCCGAAGAGGTCCTCACCCCGGATCAGCGTCGGCCGCGCCACGGGAACACGGGGCCTGCCCGTGTGGTCGGTCGCCCGGCGCACAAGATCGGCGATCTTCCAGAGAAGGCTCGTCTTGCCCGTTCCCGCTTCTCCGACGATCACCTGTGGCGCATAGGGTGCCTCGCGGGCCGTCAGACCGTCGAGCAGCTCTTTCGCCAGCCGATGCTCACAGCCGCGCGCCACGTACACCTCGCCGAGTGTGATCGCGCCCTTCTTGTCGAGCCGTTCGGCCTCACGCAGCGCGCCGATGCTGGCCTCGGCCAGTCGCCGCGCCGGAGCCCAGCCTCCCCGTTCCGGTGATGCCGGAGCTGTGGGCGCGGGCAGGTTCGCCTGTTTCTTCAGGGACTTGAGCAGGTCCTTCCCCACCCAGTGCCCGCCGCCGGCCTCCTCCGTCCGGCGCCGACCGGCCTCCAGCTCCTGGAACAGGGTCAGTACGAGCAGTGGGCTGACCGCACGCCCGGTGCGGTACGCGGTGGCGGCTCGCCAGTACGTGCTCGGCGAGAGCTTCCGCGGAACGGGACCGCGTACGAATGAAGCGAACTTGGGTTCCTGCGAGAGCTGGGTCAGTCGTCTCAGCAGGGCTTCACGGACTGTGGCGGCAGATCCGTAGCGGACCTCCAGCAGGGCGATCGCCTCCGCCACCGACACGAGACCGTCGGGCGACGGTGCGCCGTCGCGCTCCCGGCCCGGTCGAATCGCCGCGATGTCGCCGCCCTTGTGAACCCCCGTCGGCACCATCGTCGATCCCCTCCGCGCTCACGGGGCTCCCCAGGCCCGCCACGCACCACCGCGGTCCGCACGCCTCAGCATGCCACCTCGGGCCTGTCCGTCACGGGGAACCGATTCACCCGACCTCGCGGAGATTAGGTACGGGCGCGTCCGACCAGCGGGTTTACCCGGTCGTGGTCACCGACCTCGGGTCGGTTCGGTTCCGGCCGCGACTGAGGGAGAAAGGACGCACGCCGGCTCCGCCCGGGGTGTGCACACCTCACCGCTCCGAGACACAGCGTGAGGTCCGAATGTCTCTGTCCCTGTCCACCACGACCACCGCGAACGGACCGGCCGGCTCCCCCGGCCCGCGCTTCCGCCGCGTATGCGCCACTCCGGGGCCCCCTCAGCCCCCGGCTCCCCCGCAGCCTCCGTACCCTCCCATCGAGGGGGAGGACGTACGCGACGAACTGTCCCCGTGTCCCTGTCGGAAGGTGGGACGGCCGCGCGACACGGGCACACTCACAGCATGACCACCGCGGGCGACGTCATCGGCGAGTTCATATCCGCGCAGCTCGACGTCGTCCGCGCCAGGCGCGCATCGCTGGAGGCACGAGGACTTGCGGTCATCACCTCGTCCGGAGCGCTGGTCACTCTTCAACTCGCCCTGGTGACCCTGCTTCCCCAAGCTCCGGAAGCCCCTCACCCGGCCGGCCGGGCACTGATCGCCGCCTCCACGGTCTCCTTCCTCGCGGCGACCATCGGGGGAGTCTTCTCCAACCTCCCCCGCAAGGCGTTCCACGTCTCCCCCCAGAGCCTCCTTCCCCACATCTCGCCGGACTTCTGGGACGCATCCGAGAAGGAGGCCCGAAAGGCGATCACCACGATCCAGCTGAAGGTTCTCATCAGCGCGGAAAGGACCACCCGCGTCAAGGCGCGGACGGTGCTGATCTCCTTCTGCTGCGAAATGGCCGGCATCAGCTGCCTGACAGCGGCCGTCATGCTGACCCTGCTGAGGCCGTGACTGCCTCAGCGGTCGTCCCGCACCGCGCATGACCGATACGCGTGGAACGTCGTGCCGGGCAGCGTGCCGCCGCCGGCGATCGGCGGC
>NZ_JBHUZM010000244.1:0-5824 GCF_042667665.1 Streptomyces sp. NPDC057307
ACCCCGGCGCGTCCGCCGGGGTCTTCCGCTGTGTGAGGTCAACGCGTGACGTCGACTCGCGACGTCGACCGGCGATGTCGAACGGTCGCGTCAGCCCAGCCAGCAGCGGATGACGGTGTCGTTCTCGACCTCGAAGTTCAGCCGCCCCTGCAGGAACTCCATGGTGATGATGGCGCCCGGCGGCAGCGCCCTGACGGTGGTCCAGCCGCGCTCGCGCGCGATCCGCTCGGCCTCGGGGGCGGCGAGGCCCACATAGGAGTCGGGCGCGTCGTCGGGCTGTGCCGGAGGTGTCGGTATCGATGCCATACGGCTCAGCCTAGGGCTTCCGGGCCGTCCTGGCCCGGTCTGCGGGGCGAGCGACGGGCGAGCGGGCGGCGACGGCGGACGGTGACGGAACGCTCGCCTCCGGCGGATGCCCGGTCACTGTCCCCACGCACTTACGTACGACCGCGGTCACACTTGTGTCACAGGATCACGACACATGTTCGGTGACTCCTCCAGGTCTTCGGACCGCTGTTCACATGTCCGCCTTAAGTAAGCGATAAGCAATTCGGCAGACTCGAAGATCACCGTATTTTCCGGGCTCCGAATTCCCCCGTTCGACGCTCCGTCGGTATTTGACACGCCGTACGGAATTCACCTCGCCCTCGCACAATCATCGGCGGTACGACACCTTCCGGATGACCCCGGACGCGGCGACTCCGGTGTTACGGAGCGTCCCCCAGCGCCCGCGAAAGGCGGTCCCGCGCCGTCCTCATGTGCTCCGTCAGCTCCGGCGGTTCGACCACCTCGAAGTCGATGCCGAGGAGCATCACGTGGACCACCATCACGTCGAGACCGCCCGCCCCGGTACGCAGCAGACAGCTGTGCTCGTCGACCGGCTCCAGCACACCGGCGGACGGTGACACCAGCTGCGCCGCCTCCGCCGCGGACGCGTGGAGCCTGATCACCGCGGCCTCGGCGTAGGCCCGGGTGGAGACACCCTCGGAGACATAGGCGGCCAGATCGTCGGCGGGCGGTTCACGGGGCGGGAAGCGGGGGCCGTGCGGCGGCCTGGGCGTGATGCGGTCGGCCCGGAACGTACGCCAGTCGGCGCGGTCCAGGTCCCAGGCGACCAGATACCAGCGGCGCTCGGTGCACACGAGCCGGTGCGGCTCCACCGTGCGGCGGCTGGCGGCGCCGACGTGGTCGAGATAGTCGAAGCGCAGCCGCTCGCCGTCCCGGCAGAGGTTGGCCAGCTCGGTGAGGAGGCTCGCGTCGACGGTCGGGCCGCCGGGGCCGCGGAGCATGGGGACGGTGAACGCGTTGAGCGCGCCGACACGGCGGCGCAGCCGGCTCGGCAGGACCTGTTCCAGCTTGGCGAGCGCGCGGACGGAGGTCTCGCCGATGCCGTCGATGCCGTGGCCCGCCGCCGTACGCAGCCCCACCGCGACGGCGACGGCCTCCTCGTCGTCCAGCAGGAGCGGCGGCAGCTCGGCCCCGGCGCCGAGCTGGTAGCCGCCGCCGGTGCCCGGACTGGCGTTCACCGGGTAGCCCAGCTCCCGCAACCGGTCGACGTCGCGCCGTACGGTGCGGGGCGTCACCCCCAGGCGTTCGGCCAGGTCGGGGCCGGTCCATTCGCGGTGGGCCTGCAGCAGGGAGAGCAGGCGGAGCAGTCGGGCCGAGGTCTCCAGCATGCGTCGATTCTGCCAGCGGTCGAGGACAGGGACTGTCCGCATGCGGGGGCCTGGGCGGGGGCGGTCGGGGCCGTCAGTCCCCCGGATCCAGGCGTACGCGGAGGTCGTTGTCCCCCGAGTAGCAGGGGGCGGCCAGCCAGCCGTCCGCCCGGTACGCCGGGTAGACGTAGATGCTCCCCCGGTCCCACACGTCGTCGAGGATCCGGGAGAGCCGGACGGCGGCCGCGCCGTGCGCGGGCAGCAGCCACAGGTCCCACAACCGCCGCACCGTCATGGCCGGTTCGGCCAGCGCCGCGTACGGCAGGGTGAAGGTGAAGGCCCCGCCCGGCCCGCCCGTGACGGGGACCCGACGCGTACGGGGCTCCTTGTCGCCCTCGCTCCCGCGCCGCCGCGCCTCGGCCGTCGCGCCGTCGCCCGCCTCGGCGCCGTACAGCACGCCCTCCACGGTCATGGCGCCGTCCGCGAGGTGGATCGCCCCGGCCTCCGCGTGCGGTGCGCGGACCCAGCAGCGCAGCGCGAGACGGCCGTCCGCGGTCGGGTACGGGACACGGACGGTGACCGGCCCGGCGCCGGGGATCCGGTCGACGAGCGCGCGCAGGTCCCGGGTGCCGGGGCGGACGGGCCGGCCGTCGCGCTCGATCTCCCAGTGGCCCTCGGCGAGCGGCACGGCGTGGTCCAGTACGGCGCGGGGTCCGGTCAGCGGCAGGCGTACCTCGTCCGCGGGCGTGGCGCCGCCGCGTCGGCGCAGCACCAGCTCCGTGCCGGCGGCCCCGGCGGGCTCGGCGGGCTCGGTCAGCTCGGTCAGCTCGGTCAGCTCGAAGGTGACGGTGCCCGCCGCGTCGGCGGTGCAGTGCGCGGTGGGGGCGCTCATGGGGTCCTCACCCTGCGGACCACGGCCGCCGCCAGTTCGCGCACCGTCCGCGTACCGCCCACGAGGAGGCCACGGCCGCGCCGTACGGCGCCGAGCACCGCCCCGCGCGGTCCCGCGTCCCGGCGCCGCGCGACCAGGGCGGCGTACAGGGCCTCGTGGCGCTCGGCGATCCGCGCCGGGTCGAACCGGGCGGACGACTCGACGGCCGCCAGGCTCGTACGCCGCCGCAGTTCGTCGTCCTCGATCAGCGCGAGGAGTCCGCCGGCGATCGCGTCCACGTCCCCGACCGGCACCAGCCGGCCGTCGACCCCGTCCTCGATGATCTCGCCGGGCCCGTGCGGGCAGTCGGTGGAGACGACGGGTACGCCGCAGCGCATCGCCTCGACGATGGTCATGCCGAAGGATTCGTGGCTCGACGTCACGACGGCGATCGAACCCTTGACCCACTCGGGCTCCAGCGGGTGCGCCGTGCCCATGAGATGGACGTGGTTGTAGAGCCCGCGCTCCTCGATCAGGGCACGCAGCGCGGCGCGTTCGTCGCCGGTCTCGTCCCCCGCGCCGTAGATCCTCAGCCGCCAGTCGGGGCGGGCGGCCACCACTGTGGCGAAGGCCCTGACCAGCAGGTCGTACCGCTTGACCGAGGTGAGCCTGCCCGCCGCCACGACCCACCTCCCGGTGGAGTCGGCGGGGGCGACGCTCGGCGCGGGCACGCTGCCCGGCACGGCGTCGATCCGTACGCCGGGCAGGCGCAGCCGGGACCGGTAGGCGCGCGCGTCGGCCTCGGTGACGGTGGTGACGGCGTCGAGCAGCATGTACCGGCGGGTGATCTCGCGGCGCAGCCGGTGGCTGTGACTGTCCAGCGTGAGGTGCTCCTGGCCGACCCTGACCGGGCCGCGCCGGGTCTGCCGGGCGATATGGCAGTTGAGCCCCGGCCGGGTGCCGACGACGACGTCGGCCGTCAGCGACCGCAGGTGCTCGGCGATGCGGGTGTCGGTGAGGCGGCTGTACTGCCGGTGCCGCCCGTCGCCGCGCGGGAAGACCGTGGCCGGCCGGGCGAGGTCGGGGTGAGCGCCGTCGTAACCGGCGCTGTTCTTGCGCAGATCGACGAGATGGCGCAGCAGGACGCCTTCGGGCGCGCCCAGTGTCGGTTCCTCGCGGTGCCGGAAGACCGAGACGATCTCGACGTCGTGCCGCTCGGCGAGCGCCCGCGCGAGATTGAACGTGGTGCGGATCGTGCCGCCGACGCCGAAGGCGTTGTGGAGCAGAAAAGAGATGTACATGGGCTGCGGTGTCTCCCTGGTCAACCTGCCGCGACTGTAGGCCGGGTACCGGCCCGGCCGGTGCGACGCCACCGCCGCACCTTGGCGCGGCCCGCCACCGGCCCCGGGCCGACGGGGCGGGGGCGCCGGGAAGCTTCACCCGTACGGGGCGAGGGGTGTCCGCGAGGTGACGCCGTCTGCCCGCAGGGCGGGGGCGGGGCCCGCGGGCGGCTGGTGCGGTGCGTCGCGAGGCGGAGGATCCGCCTCGTACCGGGCGTACTTGGCCGGCTCCGACAACACGACGAAGTCGCGTTGTCCGTGCGCCAGGCAAGACTCACCGACGCGGAGCGACCGACGGCTCGCCCGCTGCCTCGTCGGTGCGTGCGATCGCGCGGCGGCGGCGGACCGGTGTTGCCGAGGACCGACCGTCCTCGCCCGGCCGACGACCACAACGCGACGGGCGCCGGGCCAGGGCGCGTCTTGTCGATCGGGCCCGATCAGGGAGCGGCCGACGCCGCGGCGGCCGATGGCACGTCGGTGCGTGCGATCGCAAGGGGGAGGATCGGCGGTGCGGCCGCGGTCGTTCGTTCGAAGGCGGGCCCCCGCGGCGGTGGTTCGATTCGTCCGGCTTCGCGCGTGACCCCGGCGACAGCTCACCCGTTGTCTCTTTACGAGCCGGGAACAGCCCGGCCCACGCACCGAGTTCGAGGAGCCACCCGTGCCGCGCATGCTCGACGTCAGCGAAGACGTACGCGCCGAGATCGGCGACGAAGAAGCCGATCGCCTGCTCGTCGGCGAGAACTCCCCGGGCAGCTACGACTGCACCTCCTGCCGTACCCCGGGCGACTCCGAAACTGAGCGCACCAGCACGGTGCTGTTCATCGGCGAGGAGACCGCCGTCCTGGCCTTCGCCCACGCCACCTGCATCCCGTCCCAGGTCGTCAAGGTGGCCGAGGACCAGCTCCAGGGCGCCGTCCGCAGCATCACCGGCGCGGACCCCCGGCCGACGGGCACCGGCGGTGAACAGGCCGTCCTCGGTGTCACCAGCGGTCTGGTCCTGATCGACAACCAGTTGCACCCGGCCCTGGTGGTCGAGCCGACCGGTCCCATCGCCCGGCCCGGTTCGGCCGGCGACGAGGACGAGTTCCTGCCGCTCCTCGTGGAGCAGGGCTTCCAGCCGGTCGGCGATCTGAACCGGCCTCCGGCCACGCTGTCCGGCTGGTCCGTGCTGCTCGCCATGGGCCAGCTGCACGCGGTCCTCCAGCCCGGTACGGGCGGTGGCACCCCGGTCGCCTGGTGGCAGGCCCACCAGCCGCTCCAGGTCACCAGTGACTGGCGGGCCGCCGCCAACAAGTCGCGGACGGTCCTGGTCTTCGCGGCGCCGGTCGGCTCCATCGGCCAGCAGCCGCGTGAGGACCTGCTGCGCGACGCGCTGGACAAGGCCGCGGCCGACGGGCGTCTGGTGGCCGCGGCGATGCCGCTGGCCGGCACGTGACGGACGAGGGGCAAGCCCCCCAGGGGGAGCGGGACCGCGTCGGGGACTCGGCCCGTACCTCCGCCGGCGCGTCCTCCCACCCCTCGCGACCAGCATTTTCGCCGGTCAGGCCGCATCCGACGGACGACGGGGTCGTTGGCACCTACGTGCACTCATACGACCGTTCACGTCAGCAGTACCAGCCCCAGGTCCCCGCCATGCGCCCGGCCCAGGACCCCCCGGCCGGTTACTCGTCCGGATACTCGGCCACGCCGATCTACGACGCGCTGTACTCCGAGTACCTGCGGTCGTTCAGGACCCTGCCGGGCGACCGGAGCGGTGAGGAGAACCTGGGCTTCACCGCCTTCGGCACGGGGATGCACGGGTCCTCCTCGGGCCAGCAGTCCCCGTTCACCAGCACGTGGCAGAGCGGCCGGCAGTATTCGGGCGGCCGGCCGCAGATGGCTCTGCCGCCGGCGCCGCGCCGGGGCCTCTGACCCCGTCGCGTACACGGAGAAGCCGGTGGGCCGGCGCGGATGTCGTC
>NZ_JBHUZM010000245.1:0-5741 GCF_042667665.1 Streptomyces sp. NPDC057307
CCGGGAATTCTCCCGGGCCCCTCGCCGTTCGGCGCCACCGATTCGCCAAGACGGTGCGGGAGTTGACCGGCGACGCACCATGCGCAACTGCCATTCACGGTTGTATGTGACGTGCGTATGGGACGGTTGTCTAGTACAGATGTATGAATTCGCGTTAGGCTTCCCCGTATGGGACATCGCGAAGATCTGCTCGAAGGTGCCAAGCGCTGCCTGCTGGAGAAGGGGTACGCCCGGACCACGGCGCGCGACATCGTCGCCGCGTCCGGGGCGAACCTGGCGTCCATCGGTTACCACTACGGCTCCAAGGAGGCGCTGCTCAACGAGGCGTTCATGGCCGTGACGGAGCAGTGGGGCGACCGGGTGATCGAGCCGGACGGCGCGGGCGGGGCGGGCGGGCCGGACGGGGCGGCTGAGGTCGAGACGGAGGCGTCGCTCGCGCCGTCCGCGCCGCCCGCGTCGCTCGACCACTTCCGCGACGTCTGGGCGAAGGTCGTCGCCTCCCACGAGGAGAGCCGCCCCGTCTGGCGGCTCCAGTTGGAGATCGTCTCCCGGATCGAGAGCGACCCCGCGCTGCAGAAGACCCTGGCCGAGAAGCAGTTGGAGGGCCGAGCGGGCCTCGCGGAGGGCATGTTCGGCGTCGATCCGAAGGCCGACCCGGAGAAGGCCCGCGTCGTCGGCCTTCTCACGCAGGCGCTGCTCGCCGGCGTGATGGTGCAGTGGATGGTCGACCCGGGGACCGCGCCGTCGGCGCAGGATCTGACGGACGGCCTGCGCGCGATCATCGGCGACGACCTGGCCTGACCGCTTCCGCCCGGAGATGAGGCGGGGCGGGAGCGTTCAGCCGGCCGTGGCGTTCAGGTGGTACGTCGTGTCGACCCAGAAACCGCCGGCGAACGCCGCCTTGATCTCCAGGACGTACTGCCCCGCGATCAGCGGCGTCATGGCCGCCCAGAGACCCCACGCGTTGCGCCGGTACGGCCCCGCCCGGAACGTCGGCGAGGTGAACTCCCGCAGGGGGAGCGGCGCGCCGTTGAGGGCGGCCTCGGCGCGCGCGACGGGCATGGCCAGGGGCTGCTTCACGTACGCGACGGGGCGCTGGACGTTCAGGATCGGGAAGAACACCGGTCGCCCGGCGGGCAGATCGCACCGTCGCACGACACGCCCGCCGTAGGTCCCCGCGAGGAACCAGAGGTCGGGCGGCTGGTTCCAGTCCGCGTGTTCGCCCGTCTCGTCCAGGACCGGGCTGCGGTCGTCGGGCGCCGACAGGGCCCACTGCCACCACCGGGCCGCCAGTTCGCCGCCCTCCTGGTCGGTCAGTTCCCAGGAACCGCCCTTGGCCATCTCGTTGCCCGCCGTCGCGTCGCTCACGTGCGTCCCCTCCCCGGAGTCCACGAATGGCCCCAACTATCCCCGACGCGCGGACGGCACTCCGAGGCGGCCGGGCTCAGGTCGGAGTCAGGGCGGACTCAGGCCGGACTCAGGGCCGGACTCAGGGCCTGAGCCGCGCCGACTTCAGCGCCATGTGCAGCAGCAGCCGGTCCTCGCCGTCGGCCAGGTCCAGGCCCGTGAGCTGTTCGATGCGGGACAGCCGGTAGTAGAGCGTCTGGCGGTGGATGCCCAGCTCCGCCGCCGTACGGCCCGCCTGGCCCGCGCGGTCCAGATACACCTCCGCCGTGTGCGTCAGGTCGGCGTGCGCGGGCGTCAGCAGCGGGCGCACCGCCGGGTCGGCGCCGGCCGCGGGAGTCAGTGACGTCAGCAGCCGGTAGGCGCCGATCTCCGACCACTGGGCGACGGGGCCGAAGCGTGGCTGCACCGCCACCGCGCGGGCCGCCGCGACCGACTCGCCCCAGGCGTCCGCGAGGTCGGCCAGGCCACGGCGCGGCCTGGCCGCCCCGGCGATGGCTCCCGGGCCCGCGGCGTCCCGCAGCCTGGACACCGCGTCGAGCGTGGGCGCCAGCGCGTCGGCCGAGCGGAGCCGTACGAGCACCGCGAGCGCCCTCGGGATCTCAAGGGCCTCCCTGAGGCCACCCGCACGGGGCCCGTCCCCGGCGGCGCCGCCGGGCAGACCGGCCGCCCCGTCCGCGCCCTCCCACGGATCCGGCAGCGTGCACAGCGCAGCCGTGCCGGCCACCGCGCGCACCGTCGGGTCGGCGCCCCGCCACGGCGCGACGCACACCACCACGTGCGTGCCGTCGCCGCCCGGCCCCAGCGCCGTACGCAGCGCCTCAACGGCCATGTCGCGCTGCCAGCCGCGCTCCGCCGTCAGTACGGCGCGGAACTCCCGCGCCAGGTCGGCCCCCGCCTGCACCTCCTCGGCCAGCAGCGCCCCGATCCGCCCCGTCACGGCCATGGCCGCCGCCAGCCGGTCGTCCGTGGGGCCCTGACCGGTGTCGTCGAGCAGCCATACGTAACCGAGCACCGTCCCCCGGTGCCGTACGGGCAGACAGATCCGGCCCCGGAAGACCCCGGCGTCCGGCGCGGCCGGGATCCGGACGGGGCCGGTCGCGCGAGTGATGCCGAAGCCCTCGAACCAGGCGCGCACCGCCGGCGTGGACTTCCGCGTCAGGATCGAACGCGTCCTGACGGGGTCCATCACGCCCTCGTCGTCGCTGTCGTGCACCCCGAACGCGATCAGCCCGAAGTCCCGGTTCTCCAGCGTCAGCGGCATGCCGAGCAGCGCCGAGATCTCGTCGACCAGCTCCTGGTAGTCGTCCTTCATCCGGACATTCTCGCACCGCCTTCAGACATATGTCTGAGATCGGGGCCACGGATGCGTGACAGGTGTCGATGGCAGAGGATCGGACCGGTCCCTAGATTTCAGAGTGGTTCTCCGTGCCGTCGCCGGGCGTTCGCGCCCCGTACGGCCTGCTCGTTCTCTTCCGTGGAGGTGCCCCGTGCTGGGTCCCGTGATTCTCGCCGCGTCGCGCAGCGACATGATGCGGCGCGTCGTCTCGGCCGCGCCGGTCACCAGGCCCGTCGTGGACCGCTTCATCGCCGGCGAGACCGTCGACGGTACGACGCCGGTCATCCAGGACATGGCCGACAGCGGCCTCGAAGTCACCATGGACGTCCTCGGCGAGGACATCACCGACCCGGCCGAGGCGCTGCACGCCCGCGACGCCTACCTGAAGCTGATCGAGGCTCTCGCGCCGCTGGGCCTCGGCCCCCGCGCCGAGATGTCGGTGAAGCTCTCCTCCTTCGGACAGGCCCTGCGCGGCGGCCACGACCTGGCACTGCGCAACATCACCACCGTCGTCGAGGCCGCCACCGAGATCGGCACCACCGTGACCCTCGACATGGAGGACCACACCACCGTCGACTCGACGCTCGCCATCCACAGCACGCTGCGTGAGCGCTTCCCCGAGACCGGCGCCGTCGTCCAGTCGTACCTCTTCCGTACGGAGGACGACTGCCGCACCCTCGCCGCTGCCGGCTCGCGCGTGCGGCTCGTCAAGGGCGCCTACAAGGAGCCCGCGCGCGTCGCGCACCAGGACAAGGGCGACGTCGACAAGGCGTACGTGCGCTGCCTCAAGACCCTGATGGCGGGCGACGGCTACCCGATGATCGGGTCCCACGACCCCCGTCTCATCGCGATCGCCCAGGAGCTGGCCGTACGGGCCGGACGCAAGCCCGACGCGTACGAGTTCCAGATGCTCTACGGCATCCGCGAGGCCGAGCAGCGCCGCCTCGCCGCCGAGGGCCACCGGATGCGCGTCTACATCGCCTACGGCACCGACTGGTACGGCTACTTCATGCGCCGGCTGGCCGAACGCCCCGCCAACCTCGCGTTCTTCCTGCGTTCCCTCGCCACCCGCGGCTGAGCGCCCCGCTCCTCCCCGCCCCGACCGCAGCCCGTAAACCGTCTACTGATCAAGGAGATTCGGCACCCATGGACGCTGTGACCCAGGTCCCCACGCCGGTCAACGAGCCGGTGCACGGCTACGCCCCCGGTTCCCCGGAGCGCACCCGCCTCGAAGCCAAGCTCAAGGAGCTGGCCGACCACCCCGTCGACCTGCCGATGACCATCGGCGGCGAGAAGCGGATGGGTGGCGGCGAGCGCTTCGACGTCGTACAGCCGCACAACCACCAGGCCGTCCTCGGTACGTACGGCAACGCCACCGAGCAGGACGCCCAGGACGCCGTGGACGCCGCCCTCGCCGCCGCCCCCGGCTGGCGCGCGATGGCCTTCGACGACCGTGCCGCGATCATCCTGCGCGCCGCCGAACTGCTGTCGGGGCCGTGGCGCGAGACGCTGGCCGCCTCGACGATGCTCGGCCAGTCCAAGACCGTCCAGCAGGCCGAGATCGACACCCCGTGCGAGCTGATCGACTTCTGGCGCTTCAACGTCGCCTACGCGCGCGGCATCCTCGCCGAGCAGCCGCCGGCCAACTCCACCGGCGTGTGGAACCGGCTGGACCACCGCCCGCTCGAAGGCTTCGTCTACGCGATCACGCCCTTCAACTTCACCGCGATCGCCGGCAACCTGCCGACCGCGCCCGCGCTCATGGGCAACGTCGTCGTCTGGAAGCCGTCGCCGACGCAGACCCACGCCGCCGTACTGCTGATGCGCCTTCTTGAAGAGGCGGGGCTGCCCAAGGGCGTCATCAACCTGGTGACCGGCGACGGACTCGCCGTGTCCGAGGTGGCGCTCAACCACCCCGAGCTGGCGGGCATCCACTTCACCGGCTCCACCAAGACCTTCCAGCACCTGTGGAAGACCGTCGGCGGCAACATCGAGAAGTACCGCTCCTACCCGCGCATCGTCGGCGAGACGGGCGGCAAGGACTTCGTCGTCGCCCACCCGAGCGCGGACCGCGGCGTACTCAAGACGGCGCTGACGCGCGGGTCGTTCGAGTTCCAGGGCCAGAAGTGCTCGGCGTCCTCGCGCGCCTACGTCCCGGCCTCGATCTGGAACGACGGCTTCAAGGAGGAGTTCGCGGCGGAGGTCGACGCCATCGCCATGGGCGACGTCACCGACCTGTCGAACTTCATCGGCGCCGTCATCGACGAGCGGGCCTTCGCGAAGAACAAGGCCGCGATCGACCGCGCAGCCGCCGACCCGACGTGCACGATCGTCGCCGGTGGTACGTACGACGACTCCGTCGGCTACTTCGTCCGCCCCACGGTCATCGCCTGCACCGACCCGGCCAACGAGGTCTTCACGACGGAGTACTTCGGCCCCATCCTCGCCGTCCACGTCTACGAGGACGCGGAGTACGACGCGATGCTGGCGCAGATGGAGTCCGTCTCCGCGTACGCCCTGACCGGCGCCGTCATCGCCGGTGACCGCGCGGCGGCGGCCGACACGATGGCCAAGCTCCGCTACGCGGCGGGCAACTTCTACATCAACGACAAGTCGACCGGCGCCGTGGTCGGCCAGCAGCCCTTCGGCGGCGGCCGTGCCTCCGGCACCAACGACAAGGCGGGCGCGCCGCAGAACCTGATGCGGTGGACCCTGACCCGGGCGATCAAGGAGTCGCTCGTGTCCCCGACGGACTACCGCTACCCGCACATGGGCTGAGACGCCCCGGGTCCGTCGGATCCCATGACCCCCGCCCCCGTGCCGGCCCCCAACCCGGTTCGGGGGCGGTGTCTTCCTCTTCAGAAGGATCGCGCCGCGGCCCCCGCCTCGGTAAGGAGGGGGGGGCCGCGGCCACGGCACGGGGGGCAGACCCTGGGGGGGCGCGGCCTAACCGACCAGCAAAGGGCGCAGAGTACCCGGGCCAGCGCCGCCCCCCCCA
>NZ_JBHUZM010000246.1:0-5627 GCF_042667665.1 Streptomyces sp. NPDC057307
CGAATGGGCTGCGGAGCGTTTGTTTCTCTCGGGCGGCGCCGGGGGGGGATTGCCCGCCGCGTCGCAGGCCCGCAGGTTCAAGGGGCCCGAGGAGCTGGAGATCGTCGCCTTCGAGCGCGGCGACTTCGCCTCGTTCTCGGCGTGCGGGATTCCGTACTGGGTCGGCGGCGACGTCGAGCGGCGGGACGACCTCGTGGCCCGTACGCCCGAGGAGCACCGGGAGCGCGGGATCGACCTGCGGATGCGCACCGAGGCCCTGGAGATCGACACCGCGGGCCGACGGGTCCGGGCCCGGGACCTGGACGCCGGGACCGAGTCGTGGACGGACTTCGACAAGCTGGTGATCGCCACCGGCGCGCGCCCGATCCGGCCCCCGCTGCCGGGCATCGACGCCCCCGGCGTACATGGCGTCCAGACCCTCGGCGACGGCCAGGCGCTGATCGAGACCCTGACCCGCACGGGCGACGGCGGACGCGCGGTCGTCGTCGGCGCGGGCTACATCGGCGTCGAGATGGCGGAGGCGCTGCTCAAGCGCGGGTACGAGGTCACCGTCCTGCACCGCGACGAGCAGCCGATGGCCACGCTGGACCCGGACATGGGCCGGCTGGTCCACGAGGCGATGGACGGCCTCGGGATCACCACCGTCGGGCGGGCCGCCGTCACAAAGATCCTCACCGGCGCCGACGGCCGGGTCAGGGCGGTCGCCACCGACGACACGGAGTACCCGGCGGACGTCGTCGTCCTCGGCATCGGCGTCCGCCCGGAGACGGCGCTCGCCGAGGCCGCCGGTCTGCCGCTAGGCCCGCACGGCGGGCTGCTCACCGACCTGTCGATGCGGGTACGCGGCCACGAGGACATCTGGGCGGGCGGTGACTGCGTGGAGGTGCTCGACCTGATCACGGGCACCACCCGCCACATCGCGCTGGGCACGCACGCCAACAAGCACGGCCAGATCATCGGCGCCAACGTGGGCGGCGACTACGGCACCTTCCCGGGCGTCGTCGGCACGGCCGTCAGCAAGGTGTGCGACCGGGAGATCGCCCGGACGGGGCTGCGCGAGAAGGACGCCCGCGCGGCGGGGCTCCAGTACGTCTCGGCGACCATCGAGTCCACCGGCACCGCCGGGTACCTGCCGGGCGCGCGGCTGATGACGGTGAAGATGCTCGCCGAGCGCCGTACGGGCCGGCTGCTCGGCGTACAGATCGTCGGCGGCGAGGGCGCCGCGAAGCGGGTGGACATCGCCGCGGTCGCCCTCACCGCGCGGATGACGGTGGAACAGATGACGGCACTGGACCTGGGCTACGCGCCGCCGTTCTCCCCGGTCTGGGACCCGGTCCTGGTGGCCGCCCGCAAGGCGACGGCGGCGGTCCGCAAGGCGGGCTGGTAGAGCCAAGGACCTGTCTTAGCGGGCGGTCCGCGTGTGGACGTACTCAGCCAGGCGCGTCAGCGAGTCGGGGTCCATGTTCGGCAGCACCCCGTGGCCGAGGTTGAAGATGTGCCCGTCCAACCCCTTGGCGGCGTCGAGGACTTCGTCGGCCTTCGTCTCCACGGCCCGCGTGGGGGCGAAGAGGACCGCCGGGTCGAGGTTGCCCTGGAGCGCCTTGCCGGGGCCGACGCGGCGGGCCGCCTCGTCCAGCGGTACGCGCCAGTCGACGCCGACGACGTCCGCGCCCGCCTCGCCCATGAGGCCGAGCAGTTCGCCCGTACCGACACCGAAGTGGATGCGCGGTACGCCGTATCCGGCGACCATGTCGAAGACCTTGGCGGACGCGGGCATCGCGGAGCGGCGGTAGTCGGCGGGGGCGAGCGCGCCCACCCACGAGTCGAAGAGCTGTACGGCGCTGGCGCCCGCCTCGATCTGCACCTTGAGGAACGCGCCGGTGATCTCTGCGAGCCGGTCGAGCAGCTCGGCCCACAGCTCCGGGTCGCCGTACATCATGGCCTTGGTGTTCTCGTGGTTACGGGAGGGCCCGCCCTCCACGAGGTAGCTCGCGAGGGTGAACGGGGCGCCCGCGAAGCCGATGAGCGGGGTGGACCCCAGCTCCGCGGTGAGCATGCCCATCGCCTCGGTGACGTAGTGGACGTCGTCGGGCGTCAGGTCCCGCAGCTGCGCGAGGTCGGCGCGCGTGCGGATGGGGTGCGCCACGACGGGGCCGACGCCCGGCTTGATGTCGAGGTCCACACCGATGGCCTTGAGCGGGACGACGATGTCGCTGAAGTAGATCGCGGCGTCGACCCCGTGCCGGCGTACCGGCTGGAGCGTGATCTCGGTGACCAGATCCGGCCGCGTGCACGACTCCAGCATCGCCGTGCCCTCGCGCAGCTTGCGGTACTCGGGCAGCGAACGCCCCGCCTGCCGCATGAACCACACGGGGGTGTGCGGTACCGGCTCCCGCCTGCACGCCTTCATGAAGGCGGAGTCGCGGGTGGCGAGTGTCGCCGCTGTCGCTGCGGTCTTCGTCGGCTGGCCCGAGGGGCGGTCGTTGGCGCTCACGCCCAGAATCTTCGCATGTACACAGAAGCGGCCGCCCCGGGTCGGGTGTCCTTCACCGCACGGGACGCTCGTTCCGCCTACTCTTCCCCGCATGGCTGCGGCTCAGGGACAGTTTTCTGATCATTCCAACGGCGTCGGCGGTACGGGGGGTACGGAGGAGGACTCCGTGCCGTCCGCGTTCCGACTGGCCGTCGAAGCTTTGCGGACGGCGCGGCTGCGCCCCGAGATGGAGATCGACCCGACCAAGCCGCCCCAGCGGCTCGCACCGCACGCGTACGCACTGGAGGCGGCGGTCGTCCAGGGGGACGACGACCTCGCCGACGGCAGACTCGTTCTGCTCCACGACCCGGACGGGCACGACGCCTGGCAGGGCACCTTCCGGCTGGTGACGCTCGTACGGGCGGAGCTGGAGCCGGAGATGGCGGCGGACCCGCTGCTCCCGGAGGTCTGCTGGTCGTGGCTGACCGGGGCGCTGGAGGCGCGTGGACTCTCCTACGGAGAGCCGAGCGGCACGGTCACGCGCGCGGGGTCGCACTACTTCGGCGGGCTCTCGGAGCGCCGCCCGGCGACCCAGATCGAGATCCGGGCGTCCTGGACGCCGCGCGAGGGCATGGGTGGAGTCCCGGACACGGCAACGCACTTGGCGGCCTGGTGCGATCTGCTGTGCCAGCTCGCGGGTCTGCCACCAGCGGCCCCGACGGGCCCGACGGAGCCGGGGGCGGGTGTGGTCTCGCTCCCCCAGCGCCGGGGGCCACAGGCCCGGTAGAACGGGCCCGGTCACGCGCCGGAATCGGTTCGCCGGCCATGGGCCCACTCGTAGGATGATCGATCGCGCATCCGAATTGCCCGAATTGTTACTCATCAATTCGTGATCATTCTCTAAAGGCGGGGACGGTTGCTGCCGAAGAGGTCAATGACCCTTCAAGCACGGTTCGCCCCCGGCTTCATCCCCGAGCCGGCCCGTCCCGCACCTTCCCAGGAGGCCTGGTGTCCGTTCTCCTCGAGCAGCCCGCAAGCCTGGTCGCCTACCGCCCGAACAAGCCGACGGCCATGGTCGTCGTGGCCGACCCTCGCGTCCGCTCCACCGTCACCCGCCACCTGTGGGCCCTTGGAGTACGTGACGTCATCGAGGCTTCGTCCATCGCGGAGGCGCGTCCCCGCGTCGGCAGTCCACGCGACATCTGCGTGGCCGACGTCCACCTGCCCGACGGTTCCGGGCTCACCCTGCTGTCCGAGACCCGGGCAGCAGGCTGGCCCAACGGCCTCGCCCTCTCCGCCGCCGACGACATCGGCGCGGTGCGCAACGCCCTCGCGGGCGGAGTCAAGGGCTACGTCGTGACCGGTACCCGTACGAACATCGGCCACCCCGGCCGCCCCGGCGCCGCACCCATCGGCGCGGGACCCCGCATGCACCGCCGCCCCCCGGGTTCCCCGAGCCACCCGGGCGGCTACCGCGAGCTCTCCGGCCGTGAGGTCGAGGTGCTCAGACTGGTCGCCGAAGGCCAGTCGAACAAGGCGATCGGCGTCTCCATGGGCCTGTCGGCCCTGACCGTCAAGAGCCACCTCGCCCGTATCGCGCGCAAGCTCGGCACGGGTGACCGGGCCGGAATGGTCGCCGTGGCCCTCCGTACCGGAATCATTCACTGACCGGTTTCACCCTCCCCACCGGCCGCATCGCCCGCCGACGGAACGTTCCGTCGGCGGGCGGCGTCCGTTCACAGATACCCTTGACACGTGACCGACGCCCAAGACACCGCAGCAGACCCACCACTGCGAACCACCGGGGGCGCTCCCCCGGACGACGTCGAATCGGCGCCGATCCCCTTGTTGGAGCCTCGCGAAGGCATTCCGCCGGTGGTCGCCACCGAAGAAGCGCTCGCCGAGGTGATCGCTTCCTTCGCCACGGGCACCGGCCCGCTGGCCGTCGACGCCGAGCGCGCGTCCGGCTACCGGTACGGGCAGAGCGCCTATCTCGTACAGCTGCGCCGCGAGGGCGCGGGCACCGCGCTCATCGATCCCGTCGGCTGCCCCGACCTCTCCGCCCTCGGCGACGTCCTCGCCGACACGGAGTGGATCCTGCACGCCGCCACCCAGGACCTTCCGTGTCTGAGGGAAATAGGCATGCGCCCCACGCGGCTGTTCGACACCGAGCTGGCCGGCCGGCTCGCGGGCTTCCCGCGCGTCGGCCTCGGCGCGATGGTCGAGAACGTCCTCGGGTTCGCCCTGGAGAAGGGCCACTCCGCCGTCGACTGGTCGACCCGTCCGCTCCCCGAGCCGTGGCTGCGGTACGCGGCGCTGGACGTGGAGCTGCTGGTCGATCTGCGGAACGCGCTGGAAAAGGAGCTGGACCGGCAGAACAAGCTGGACTGGGCCTGGCAGGAGTTCGACGCGATCGCCTCCGCGCCGCCGCCACCGCCGCGCAAGGACCCGTGGCGCCGTACGTCCGGCATGCACAAGGTCCGGCGGCGGCGGCAGATGGCCGTCGTACGGGAGCTGTGGAACACCCGCGACCAGGCCGCGCAGCGGCGCGACGTCTCCCCCGGCAAGGTCCTCAGCGACGGCGCGATCATCGAGGCGGCGCTGGCGCTGCCGCTGAACGTGCAGGCCCTCACCGCGCTGCCCGGCTTCGGGCACCGGATGGGGCGGCGCCAGCTCGATCAGTGGCAGACGGCGATCGACCGGGCGAAGGCGCTGCCCGACGCGGAGCTGCCGCAGCCGGGCCAGCCGCTGAACGGTCCACCGCCGCCGCGCTCGTGGGCGGACAAGGACCCGGAGGCCGCGGCCCGCCTCTCGGCCGCCCGCGCCTCGGTGACGGCGCTCGCGGAGCGGCTGAACATGCCGCAGGAGAACCTGATCACGCCGGACACGGTGCGGCGGGTCTGCTGGGAGCCGCCGGCGGAGCGGAGCGTGGAGGCGGTGTCGTCGGCGCTGGCCGCGCATGGCGCGCGGCGGTGGCAGGTGGAACAGGTGGCGCCGCTGTTGGCGCGGGCGCTGGGGGCGACGGCGGCGACGGGCTGAGCGGGTTTTACCGGTGCCGTCCGGTGGTCGTTGTCCTCAAGCGCCGGACGGGCTGGGGTGGTTGCGGTGGTGGCCGGGTGCCGCTCCGGGGTCATGGCCGGACGGCGTGACTTAC
>NZ_JBHUZM010000247.1:0-5480 GCF_042667665.1 Streptomyces sp. NPDC057307
GCCCCGGGGTCTTCCCCGGGGCCGGGCCCGCCGGGACTGCCTCAGTCCGCGTAGACGCTCAGCCCGGACAACTGGCCCGCCGGCCAGCCGCTGTTGGCGGTGATCTGCACCCGTACGTACCGGGCGGTGGCCGCCGACGCGAGGGTGACCGTCGCGGTGTTCCCGCTCGCCGGGTCGAAGACGCGCGCGGCCGGGGCGCTCAGGGTCGCGAAGCTCGTCCCGTTCGTCGAGCCGAGGACGGACAGCGTCTGGGTACGGGTGGCCCAGGCGGGGTTCGGCGGCAGCGACAGGACCAGCCGGCGCACCGGCAGGGCGGAGCCGAGGTCGATCTGGATCCACTGGGGGAACGCGTTGTTGGCGCTCTCCCAGTAGCTGTTCCCGTTACCGTCGACGGCGTTGCCGGGGCCGTAGTTCTGCGTCTGGCTGCTGGCGCTCGCGGCCCTGCTCAGCGCGAGGTCGCCGGTCGGCGGGTTGGGGCCGCCGCCGCCCGTGACCGGTGGAGTGGGGCGGGTCGCGGTGAGCGCCAGCTCGCCCTTCAGCATCCGGCCGCCGTCACCCGTGAGCCGCAGGTAGTAGTCCGCCGAGCAGGCCGTGCCGTCCTCGTCCAGGGCCCGGATGCCGGAGCCCGCCGGGACCTGCGCGGCGGTCTCCGCGGTCTTGGCGATCTGGTTGCCCTCGTTGTACTCGTCGAACATCGAGATGTAGATGCCCTGCACCCCGATGCGGCACATGTTGTAGAACTGCCGCCACATGAAGTCGCCGTGCGCGCGGTGGCCCGACTGGAGGTCGCCGGGCAGGACGCAGGGCTGGTAGTCGATCCCGTTGGCGTCGCAGTGCGCCTGGTCGGGTGTGTTGACGTTGGCGTAGAAGTTGTCGGCGCCCGCGATGTCCCCGATCCGGCCGACCATCCACGGCGAGAGCATGTCGAAGGCGAGGTACACGTCCATGTATCCGGGCCGTGAGTCCTCGATACCGCGCCGCCAGTGCGTGGGCACCCCGCCCATCACGTAACAGCCCTCCGCCTTGAACCAGTTGACGACGTCCAGGCAGACAGCCGCCGACCAGGTCTTGTTGGGCTCGTTGAAGCCGAACCCCCAGATGCCGACCACCGGTTTGCCGTTCTGTCTGGCGTAGGCCGGCGACGCGGTGAGCGCCTTCATCTTGGCGAGCCAGTCCGCCTTCATCTCCGGCTGCATGTTCGTCCACGCGGTGGCGTCGTACATCACGTAGAACTTGCGGCCGTACTTCTCGGCGGCGCCGCGTACCTTCACCGCCATGTCGTCGCGGGTCGCGCCCTCGCCGCCGTTGGGGTTGAAGCGCTGGAGGGCGGCGGTGTCGATGCCGGACTGCTGCATCCAGGAGAAGTGCGTGTCGACGGTCTGCTGGTCGTACGACGAGAACAGCGCGGCCGGCTGCCCGTTGCCGAGCGCCGGGTAGGCCGTCCGGTAGGTGTGGGTGTAGTCGCGTACGTCGGGCCAGCTCACGATCGCGGTGTTGCTGGGGGACGGCGACTGGCCCCAGTTCTGCGACCAGTGCCACCAGCCATTGATCGGCGCGCCGTCGCCGGAGCAGGCGAACCAGCCCTGGTAGCCGACGGTGATCTTGCCGACGACGTCTCCGGGTGGGGAGGCGGCCTTGGCGGCCGCCTGTGCGGTCCCGGTCTGGGCGGCCAGTCCTGCCGCCGCTCCGGCGCCGGCTATCGCGGACGCGATGACGGTGCGTCTGGAAAGTGCCACGGGGTTCCTCGCAATCGGCTCTGCGTGTGGAGGTGCGGGGAAGTGCGGCATGCGGCGGCATGCGGAGTACGCGGTGCGTGGCGGCGGTGTGCGCGTCCCGGCGCACGGTGCGGCCCCCCACAACGTAAGGACCTGACAGTCCACCGGCAAGACAGAGGACTGGAAATTATTGACCGATCTGCGTCACGATCCTGAGCATGCGGCGAAATTCCCACTCAATCCGGTTCAGCCGAACAGATAGGTCGACCCGCACGGGTCTCATGGCCGCTTCCGGTGGGCTCCGCCGCGCGCAGGCCGCCGGACGGCGTCCGGTGCGCCGGGATATCCGCAGAACGGCAATGTCCGCGACGCCACGTCGTACGTGGGCGCGGGGTCAGGCGGGCAGTCGCGGACGCGGCGGCGGACCCGAGCGGCTCGGCCGGCGCGCCTGCTCGCCCAACGCGGCGCGATGGCACCGCAACTGACGGATCGACAGGAAGGTGAGGACGGGGAACGCGAGTACGCCGGTCGCGCTGGTCCACAGCGTCTGCCCGCCGGGGTGTCCCGCCCACAGGGCGGAGGCGAGGCACGCGGCGGCCAGAACGGACATCCCCGCGTACGCCCATCGCACCCAGGCCAGCATTCCGGCCTGATCCTCGGTCAACGGATATCTGCTCGTCCCGGACTCCGGGATGGTGGTGACCATTCGCTGCGCCTACCCCCGATCGCCGTAGCTACCCACGTTCGGCCGCCTTCACACTCGCCGGCACGGGCGAAGAGCGGCGGCTGTCGCGGTTCCCGCGACCGACGGCCCCGACCGGTCGTCAGACCAGCTCGCCCGCACAGGACCCGTGCGCGCCGCAGGCGTAGCAGCTGTAGCGCATGCAGCCGGTGCACACCCCCATGTTCTCCAGCCGGTACGTGTCCCAGCAGCTCTCGCACACCGCCCGCTCGCGCAGCATGGCGTTCCAGCCGTCCCGGCCGCCGATGAGGTCGTACGAGGCGGTGACGTACTCCGACCACGCGATGTCGTGGTCGGGCCAGTGCCCGGAGTACCAGGAGTACACCGTGAAGAACCCTCTGCCGGTGAGCAGTTGGTCGCTGCTTCGGCCGTCGCGGACCCACTCCTCGAAGAGTTGGCCGACGCGCTCCTCAAGGGGCAGCCCGTACCGGTGCAGTATGTGGTCGGTTCTCATCACCGAATTATGCGGCCGCGCCTGCTCGTGGGGGCGTCTCTTCCCGGGGGCGTCAGGGCCGGCGGCGAAAACCTCGTGACTCCGGCGCGCCCCTCTCCGTACACTCACCACGAACTCGCGCGCCGCACACCGTCGCGGCGCGCGCTCCGTGACCAGTGAGGGGAGACCGGCCGTGCGCTACCGCACCGCTGTTGTCGTTCCCCCGGCACGGTACGAGGTGATCCTGGTGTCTCCCGGCGCCCGGCGCCGGCTGCGCGGCCGGTACCGGATGTCCGCGACGAACGTCTGATTCCCCGTCAATCCGCTGTGCGGGCAACCTCGTCGGGCACCGCCCACGAAGGCCGCCTCACCGCGTCGGGTGCTTCGTCCGGCAATCGCGTCGCCCTTTTCCGTGGATCACCCCGAAAGGCCATGGGCCGTGCGTACCGACCTGCACACCACCGACCGACCCACCACGAACCGACTCGGCGCCGACCGACTCACCGCTGTCCGGAATCTGGGCATCCTCGCCCACGTCGACGCCGGCAAGACCACCGTCACCGAGCGGATCCTCTATCTCACCGGCACCACCCACAAGCGTGGTGAGGTCCACGACGGCACGACCGTCACGGACTTCGACTCGCAGGAGCGCGACCGTGGGATCACCATCTTCGCCGCGGCCGTGAGCTGTGACTGGGACGGTCACCGGATCAATCTCATCGACACGCCGGGCCATGTCGACTTCGCCGACGAGGTCGAGCGCTCGCTGCGCGTACTCGACGGCGCCGTCGCGGTGTTCGACGCGGTCGCGGGTGTCGAGCCGCAGAGTGAGTCGGTGTGGCGGCAGGCGGACCGGCACGGGGTGCCCCGGATCGCGTTCGTCAACAAGCTGGACCGGGCCGGGGCGGATCTCGACGCGGCCGTCGAGTCGATCCGCCGGCGGTTGCATCCTGCGCCGCTGGTGGTGCAGTTGCCGATCGGCTCGGAGGACGGCTTCACCGGCGTCGTGGACCTGCTCCGGATGCGTGCGCTCGTCTGGTCCGGCGACGGCACGGACTCGTACGAGGAGGGCCCCGTGCCCGACTCCCTCATCGAGGAGGCGCTCCGTCGCCGCCGGGTGCTGGAGGAGGCCGTCGCGGAGCTGCATCCGCTCGCGCTGGAGGAGTTCTGCGCGGAATCGACGCTCTCCGCGCGGACGTTGGCCTCCGCGCTGCGTGACCTGACCCGTACCGGCGAGGGTGTCGTGGTGCTGTGCGGCTCGGCGTACCGCAACCGGGGGATCGAGCCGCTGCTGGCGGCGGTCGTCGCCTACCTGCCGTCGCCGCTGGACGTATCCGCGGTGCGCGGCACGCTGGACGGCGCGGAGCAGGAGCGGGCCGCCGATCCGGCGGGGCCGTTCGCGGCGCTGGTGTTCAAGGTCAACTCGACGTCCACGGGGCGGCTGACGTATCTGCGGGTCTACTCGGGAACGGTCCGAAAGGGAGAGGCGGTGCTGGACGTGGGTACGCGGCGTACCGAGCGGATCAGCCGGATCCTGCGGGTCCAGGCCGACCGCCACGCGGAGGTGGACCGGGCGGTCGCCGGGGACATCGTCGCGGTGGTCGGGGTGAAGGCGGCCCGCGCGGGTGCCACCCTGTGCGTACCGTCGGCTCCGCTGGTGCTCGAACCGCCGACCGTCGCCGATCCGGTGGTCTCCGTGGCGGTCGAGGCGCGCGGGCGCGCCGACATCGACCGGCTGGTGACTGCGCTGGCGCGGCTGGTGGAGGAGGATCCCTCGCTGGCGGTGCGGACCGACTCCGAGACGGGTCAGACGGTGCTGTCGGGGATGGGTGAGCTGCATCTGGAGGTCGCGGTGGAGAAGATCCGCCGCGCCCACGGGCTGGACGTCGGAGTCGGCCGGCCGGAGGTGGCCTACCGGGAGACGGTCGGGCGCGGGGTGTCGGGGCTGGTGTACCGGCACGTCAAGCAGGACGGCGGGGCCGGGCAGTTCGCGCATGTCGTCATCGACACCGAGCCGTTGGAGGCGGCGGCGGAATCGACCGCGGACGACCGTGGCGGAGCGGCCGGCTTCGTGTTCCGGTCGGCCGTCGTCGGCGGGCGCGTGCCGCAGGAGTACGTCCGGGCGGTCGAGGCCGGCTGCCGGGACGCGCTCGCCGAGGGACCGCTCGGCGGTCACCCGGTGACGGGCGTCCGGGTCACCCTGACCGACGGGGCGACGCATCCGAAGGACTCGTCGGAGATGGCGTTCCGCACGGCCGGGCGGCTCGCGCTCCGCGAGGCACTGCGGGCCGGCACGATGGTGCTGCTGGAACCGGTGGTCGAGGTCACCGTGACCGTCCCCGACGACGCCGTGGGCGGGGTGCTCGGTGATCTGGCGGCCCGGCGCGGCCGGGTCTCGGGCTCGACGGCGCGGGCCGGTACGGCCGTGGTCACCGCGACGGTGCCGCTGGCGGAGCTGTTCGGCTACGCGACGCGGTTGCGCAGCCGGACGCAGGGCCGGGGCACCTTCACGGCCCGCCCCACCGGCTACGCGCCGGCGCCGGCATCGCACGCCTCGGCGTCCCGGTAGCGCATGACGGGGCGGCCCCTG
>NZ_JBHUZM010000248.1:0-5414 GCF_042667665.1 Streptomyces sp. NPDC057307
GAGCGGGGTCCGGGGCGGAGCCCCGAAATCCAGCCCGCCCGGCGATTGAGGGCACGGCCGAAGGCCGTACGGGGTCCGGGGCGGAGTCCCTCACGCGGCGGAGCCGCATATCGACACTGCCGGGAAGGGGCGGGTAGGGGAACAGGCCCGCGCAACGGCCGGCCCCGCCACGACTACCGCTCCAGGAACGGCTCCAACAACCCCGGCACCGCCTCCGCCGCGAACGCCAACCCCTCCCCCACCCCCACGTCGTGGACGGCATACGCCCCCTCCCCCGCCGCGGTCGTCGCCAGCAGCGTCACCAACCCCGCCCGCCGCTGAAAGTACGACTGCTTGACCGTCCACCCGACAACCCCGCCCCGCTGCAGCGCGACGGTCGACCGCCGCACCGTCCCCGACCGCGCCACCAGATACCCCCCGCTGAGCCCGTGGCCCAGATTGCGGTACGCGTCGAGCGCCAGCAGCACCGCGACCGGCAACAGCACCGCCGCGCACCCCGCGGCTATGGGCAGCAGCGTGTCGCTCACGAGCACGCCGAGGATCACCAGTACCAGCACCGGCACCAGCGCCGAGCCCACCGCCCAGCGCAGCCGTCGCCCGCGCGCGGCGACCGGGTGCGGGACGAGACCCGTCGCGCGCGTCGGGGACACCGTCTCGCGCAGGACCCGCGCCGCCACCTCGTCGGCCGTCGCCTTCGGCGCGGCCGGCAGCAGCGTCTTGAGGTCGGTGTGTTTGTCCTCGTCGTCCTGGGCGATCCCCGTGGCGACGGCGTCGACCCGCGCCGCGCCGACCAGCCGCACGCCCAGCGGCTCGACCAGCTCGACGCCCCGCAGCCTGCGTTCCTCTATCGAGACGGACCGTGATGTGAGGAGCCCGCGCCGCACCCGCAGGGTGCCGCCGGGCTCGCGTTCCAGCCGGTAGTTCCACCACATCTCGACCCAGAGACCGAGCGAGCCGACTATGCCCGCGAGGAGCGCCGCGGCGAAGAGGACCACGACGATCATGAGGACCGAGGTGTCCCGGAACCGGTCGCCGATCCAGTCGATCACCTCGTTCTGCACCCCGAACCACTCGCTGACCTGCATCACACCGCCCGCCGCCGCCCCGCCCAGCAGGGGCGCCACGAAGGAGACCGGCGCGTACCGGATCCAGCCGGGGTCGAGGACGGCCAGCATGCCGTCCGGGTGCGACTCGGAGGCCGACGAGGTGCGGTCCAGCAGTTCCGTACGGAGGCGCTCCCCCTCCGCCTGGGTGACCGGGTCGAGTTCCAGGGTGGATTCGCCGCCGGTCTGCTCACCCGTACCGATACGGACCTTCACCAGGCCGAGTATCCGCAGCAGAAGGTTGGCCGTGAGGTCGACGGTCCTGATCCGTTCACGGCCCAGCGAGCGGCGCTTGACCAGCAGCAGCCCGGTGTGGAGTTCGGCCCGGTCGGGACCGATGCGGTAGCGGGTGCGGCGCCAGCGGACGTAGTCGGCGCCGGTGCCGCAGACGATCAGCAGCAGGGCCGCGGGCAGCACCCAGGCGAGCGCGCGCCACACCCCCATGCCGCCGGACAGGCCGACGACGGTGGGCACTCCGGCGCCCGTCGCGACGCTGCTCATGACGGCGGTGGTGACCAGCAGGGTGCGCCTGTCGAGCTTGCGCCACTCCTCCCCGGGCGCGGGCACGGCGGCCGTGCTCACGTCGCGTCCCCGGGTGTCGCCTGGGTGATGTGTGTCAGCTGTTCGGCCAGTTCGGCGGCCAGCTCATGGCCGAGCCCCTCGATCCGCACCGCTCCTTTGGAGGACGCGGTGGTGACGATGACGGTGGAGAGCTTGAACAACTGCTCCAACGGGCCCCGTACGGTGTCCACGGTCTGGATCCGGGACATCGGCGCGATCCGCCACTCCTGCCAGAAGTAGCCGGTACGGACGTAGACCGCCTCGTCCGTCACCTCCCAGCGGTGGACCCGGAACCACCACATCGGCATGACCACCGTGCAGACGAGTCCCAGCACCGCCACGACGGCGGCGGGGACCAGCAGCCACGCGCGGGCCGGGGATATGAGCCAGCCGAGCACCGCGAGAACGGCCACCGGCACCAGGGTGAGCAGCAGCCACCGTGCCCGCCACCAGGCGACCGCCCTCTCGTTGAGCGTGTTGCTGGGCGGCCTGAGCCGCCGCTCCCCCTTGGTCATCGGCTCAACGCCCCCGCAGTACCCGGTACTTCGCGACCAGCTCCGCCGTCGACTGGTCCAGCGGCTTGTCGGCCGAGCTGTCGCGCCCGCCGTCGATCTGGGTGAGGATCGGCTCGATCTCCTTGGCGAGGACCTTGCCCAGTTCGACGCCCCACTGGTCGAACGAGTCGATGTTCCACACCGCGCCCTGGACGAAGACCTTGTGCTCGTAGAGCGCGATCAGCTGGCCGAGTACGGAGGGGGTCAGGGACTCGGCGAGGATCGTGGTCGTCGGGTGGTTGCCCCGGAACGTCTTGTGCGGCACCAGTTCGTCGGGGACGCCCTCGGCCCGGACCTCGGCGGGCGTCTTGCCGAAGGCCAGCGCCTGGGTCTGCGCGAAGAAGTTGGCCATCAGCAGGTCGTGCTGGGCGATCAGCCGGTGCGGCAGGTCGTCGACCGGCCGGGCGAAGCCGATGAAGTCGGCGGGGATGATCTTCGTACCCTGGTGGATCAACTGGTAGTACGCGTGCTGTCCGTTGGTGCCCGGCGTGCCCCAGACGACCGGCCCGGTCTGCCACTCGACCGGCTCGCCGTCGCGGTCCACGGACTTGCCGTTGGACTCCATGTCGAGCTGCTGGAGATACGCGGTGAACCGGGACAGGTAGTGGCTGTACGGCAGGACGGCATGCGACTGGGCGTCGAAGAACGACCCGTACCAGACCCCCAACAGGCCGAGCAGCAGCGGCACGTTGGACTCGGCGGGCGCGGTGCGGAAGTGCTCGTCGACGAGGTGGAAGCCGTCGAGCATCTCGCGGAAGCGGTCGGGGCCGATCGCGATCATCAGGGAGAGACCGATGGCGGAGTCGAACGAGTACCGCCCGCCGACCCAGTCCCAGAACTCGAACATGTTCGTGGTGTCGATGCCGAATTCGGTGACCTTCTCACCGTTCGTGGACAGCGCCACGAAGTGCTTGGCCACGGCCTCCTGACCGGCCTGCAGCTCGGTCAGGAGCCAGTTGCGGGCCGAGGTGGCGTTGGTGATGGTCTCGATGGTGGTGAACGTCTTGGACGCGATGATGAACAGCGTCTCGGCGGCGTCCAGATCGCGCACGGCCTCGTGCAGGTCGGCGCCGTCGACGTTCGACACGAAACGGACCGTCAGGTCGCGGTGGGTGAAGGACTTCAGCGCCTCGTACGCCATCGCGGGGCCCAGGTCGGAGCCGCCGATGCCGATGTTGACGATGTTGCGGATCGGCCGGCCCGTGTGGCCGAGCCACTCGCCCGCCCTGACCTTCTCGGAGAAGGCGGCCATCTTGTCGAGGACGGCGTGCACGCCCGGCACGACGTTCTCACCGTCGACCTCGACCACCGCGTCGCGCGGGGCGCGCAGCGCGGTGTGCAGCACCGCCCGGTCCTCGGTGGTGTTGATCTTCTCGCCGCGGAACATCGCGTCGCGCAGCTCGGCGACGCCGGTGGCCGCCGCCAGGTCACGCAGCAGCGTGAGCGTCTCGTCCGTCACCAGTTGCTTCGAGTAGTCCAGGTAGAGGTCACCGACCTGGAGGGTGTAGCCGGTGCCGCGCGCCGGGTCGTCGGCGAACAGCTCCCGCAGACTCGTCTCCCCCAGCTGCTCACGGTGTTTGCCCAGCGCGCTCCACTGGGGCGTCCGGTTGAGCCTGGCGCGGCCTTCTGCCTTTTTGTCGGACATCTTGCTTCAGCCCACTTCTTCTCGTACGTGAGTGCCTGCGTGAGTGCGGTGCCCAGCTGCCCTCCCAACCTAATTGATCAGGGCGCCGAGCGAGGCGACGGCGAGCGTGAACGTACCGGCCGCCAGCAGCGCGGGCGTGTTGAGTCCCCAGGCACTCGCGACCACACCGCCGAGGAGTGCGCCGAGCGGCGCCCCGCCGATGGCGAGCGTGCGGAAGGCGGAGCTGATGCGGCCCAGCATCTCGGTGGGGCTCCGCTCCTGGATCAGGGTCGCCTGGTTCACGTTCCACACCATGCCCATGACCGCGAACACCGCCATGGCGGCGATCGCCACCCACAGTTCACGGACCGTGCCGAGCACGACGAGCGCGCAGGTCTGGACGACTCCGGCGACGAAGACGCTCCGTATCCGCCCGATGCGGACGGCGAGCCGCGGTGCCACCAGTCCGCCGGCGACGCTCGCGACACTGAACCCGGTGAGGACCGCCGCGTAGCCGCTGTTGCCCGCGTCCAGCCAGCCGGTGACGTGCAGGACCAGGGTGGCGATGAGGGCGCCCATGCCGATGTTCGACAGGGCGGTCGCGACGGACAGTCCCCGCAGCGCGCTGTCGCGCCACAGGGCGCGCATTCCTTCCGCCATCTCCGCGCGCAGGGTGCCGCCGGCCGCCTTCGGGGCCTTCGCCGGTGCGTCGGTCCGCAGGGAGGCGATGAGCAGCGCGCCGACGACATAGGTGGCCGCGTTGACGGCGAACGGGGCGGAGGCGCCGAGGATCAGGAGCGCGGGCACCAGCGGCGCCGCCAGGAAGCCGCTCGCGACGTGCTGGCCGGTCATGAGGCGGGCGTTGGCGCCGGCCAGCGTGTCACGGGGGACCACGGCGGGCAGCAGGGCCGTGGCGGCGTTGTCGAAGAGCGTCTGGAAGGTGGTCAGCAGGAAGGCGAGGGCGAGCAGCAGCGCGATCGTGCCGTGGTCCAGCGCGACCGCGAGGGCGAAGCCCGCCATCAGTACGCCGCGCACCAGGTCGACGGCCCACATCGCCCGGCGCTGGTCCACCCGGTCGGCGACGGCGCCGCCCAGCAGCCCGAACAGCAGCCAGGGCAGATAGCCGCAGGCGGTCACGGAGGCGATGAGCAGGGGGTCGTCGGTCAACGAGGCGGCGAGCAGCGGGAGTGCGGCGTTACGCAGCGAGTCACCGAAGCGGGAGACGACGGCCGCGCTCCAGAGCCGTCCGAATCCTCCGCGCCACGCGGGCGCCGACGCCTTCCGGTCCGCGGCGGTCTCGGGCGAAGCCGTCCCGGCCGCGGCGGTCTCGGTCGCCGTCGTTGCCTCGGCTGTCGTCTTCTCGGCCGCCGGCCCGCTCGCCGTCGCCTCGTCCGTCGTCACAACTCTCCCTTTCGGTCTTCCTGTTCGGACCGTAGGGGATGCCACTGACAATCGACCGTCCGCGAAAGCGGCTCCGGCCGGGCCACCGTGGGGGTCCGGCCGCGGAAGAGTAAAAATAAGTCCACCCCGGTTTGGGCGGGCTGGGGGCCGACACGCCAAGCCCGCCACGGC
>NZ_JBHUZM010000249.1:0-5407 GCF_042667665.1 Streptomyces sp. NPDC057307
CCGCCGGCCGGGTCACCCCCGGCCGGCGGACCCGGCGCCGATCGGCTGTGACTGCGTACATCATCCGACGCGTGATCGCCGCGGTAATGCTGTTGCTGGTGGTCAGCGCAGTCACCTTCGCGATCTTCTTCCTTGTTCCACGGCTCGGTGGGCAGACGATCGACCAGCTGGCAGTCCAGTACGTCGGTAAGGACGCCAACCCCGATTCGATCGCCGCCGTCAAGGCGAACCTGGGGCTCGACCAGCCCCTCTACACCCAGTACTTCGACTTCATCAAGGGCATCTTCGTCGGCGCCGAGTACAACTTCGGCCCGGACCCGTCCATGTGCAACGCGCCCTGCTTCGGCTACTCCTTCAAGACGCACGTCGAGGTGTGGCCCGAGCTGATGGACCGGGTGCCGGTCACGTTCTCCCTGGCCATCGGTGCCGCGGTGATCTGGCTGATCTCCGGTGTCGCCATCGGTGTCCTCTCGGCGCTCAAGCGCGGCTCGATCTTCGACCGTGTCGCCATGACGCTGGCCCTCGCGGGCGTCTCGCTGCCGATCTTCTTCACCGGCATGCTCGGCCTCGCGCTGTTCACCGTCCAGTGGCCACTGTGGTCGGACGGCGTCAACTACGTCCCGTTCGCGGACAATCCGGCGGACTGGGCCTGGAACCTGCTCATCCCCTGGTGCAGCCTCGCCTTCCTCTACTCCGCCCTGTACGCCAGGCTCACCCGGGCCGGCATGCTGGAAGTGATGGGGGAGGACTACATCCGTACGGCGCGCGCCAAGGGCCTGCGGGAGAGCAAGGTCGTCGCCAAGCACGGACTGCGGTCCGCGCTGACGCCCATCGTGACGATCTTCGGTATGGACTTCGGCCTGCTGCTCGGCGGCGCCGTCATCACCGAACAGGTCTTCTCCTTCCAGGGCATGGGCGCGTACGCGATCCAGTCGGTGAAGGACGCCGACCTGCCGATCGTGATGGGTGTCACCCTGTTCGCCGCATTCTTCATCGTCTTCTGCAATCTGCTGGTGGACCTGGTGTACGCCGCCATCGACCCCAGGGTGAGGTACTCGTGAGCGAGGTTTCCAAGGAGCAGTCAGCCGTACGGGTTCCCGGTCCCGCCTCCGCTCCGGGCGAGCCGGTGGCCGCCGGGGCGCCCGGGTCCGGCGGTCCGGGGGAGCCCTTCCTCTCCGTACGCGACCTGCGCATCCACTTCCGGACCGACGACGGTCTGGTGAAGTCGGTCGACGGCGTCAGCTTCGACGTCCGGGCCGGCCAGACCCTCGGCATCGTGGGTGAGTCGGGCTCCGGCAAGTCGGTCACCTCGCTCGGCGTGATGGGCCTGCACCGCTCCGCCAACGCCGCGATATCGGGCGAAGTCTGGCTGGACGGTGAGGAGTTGGTCGGGGCCGACCCCGACCACGTACGACGGCTGCGCGGCCGGAAGATGGCCATGATCTTCCAGGACCCGCTGTCCGCGATGCACCCGTACTACCGCATCGGCGCCCAGATCGTGGAGGCGTACCGCGTCCACAACAAGGTCACCAAGAAGGTCGCCCGCGCCCGGGCGATCGAGATGCTCGACCGGGTCGGCATCCCCGAGCCGCACAAGCGGGTCGACAGCTATCCGCACGAGTTCTCCGGCGGTATGCGCCAGCGCGCGATGATCGCGATGGCCCTGGTCAACAACCCCGAACTGCTCATCGCCGACGAGCCGACGACCGCCCTGGACGTGACCGTCCAGGCGCAGATCCTCGACCTCATCAGGGATCTGCAGAAGGAGTTCGGCTCCGCCGTCATCATGATCACCCATGACCTCGGGGTCGTCGCCGAGATGGCGGACGACCTGCTGGTCATGTACGGCGGCCGGTGCATCGAGCGCGGACCGGCCGAGAAGGTGTTCTACGAGCCGCAGCACCCCTACACCTGGGGGCTGCTCGGCTCGATGCCCCGGATCGACCGTGAGCAGACGGACCGGCTCATCCCCGTCAAGGGCCAGCCGCCGTCCCTCATCAACGTTCCGCAGGGCTGCGCCTTCAACCCGCGCTGCCCGTACGCGGATGTGCCCAAGGGCGGCATCACGCGCACGGAGCGTCCCGAGCTGAAGCAGGTCGGCGCCGGGCACCACTCCGCCTGTCATATGTCGCAGGAGGAGCGGACCAAGATCTGGACCGAAGAGATTGCGCCGAAGCTGTGAGCGCCGACGCCGTGAGCAACGCAAAGGATCCCGCTGTGGCGGACAGGCCGGAGAAGGCGAACAGGCCCGACAAGGACCGGGCCGGTGAGCCCCTGCTGAGGGTGGAGGGGCTGGTCAAGCACTTCCCCGTCAAGAAGGGGCTGCTGCAGCGGCAGGTCGGCGCCGTCAAGGCGGTCGACGGGCTGTCGTTCGACGTCCATCCCGGCGAGACGCTCGGCATCGTGGGTGAGTCCGGCTGCGGCAAGTCGACCATGGGCCGGCTGATCACGCGGCTGGACGAACCGACCGGCGGGAAGATCGAGTTCCAGGGTCACGACATCACGCACATGTCGGCGGGCAGGATCCGTCCGCTCCGCCGTGACGTGCAGATGATCTTCCAGGACCCGTACTCGTCGCTGAACCCGCGCCACACGATCGGCACGATCGTCGGCGCGCCGTTCAAGCTCCAGAACGTGGCGCCCGAGGGCGGGGTGAAGAAGGAGGTCCAGCGCCTCCTGGGCCTGGTGGGCCTGAGCCCCGAGCACTACAACCGCTACCCGCACGAGTTCTCCGGCGGTCAGCGGCAGCGCATCGGAATCGCGCGGGCCCTGGCGCTGAGCCCGAAGCTGGTCGTCGCCGACGAGCCGGTCTCGGCGCTGGACGTGTCGATCCAGGCGCAGGTGGTGAACCTGCTGGACGACCTGCAGGACGAGCTGGGGCTCACGTACGTGATCATCGCGCACGACCTCTCGGTCATCCGCCATGTCTCGGACCGGATCGCCGTGATGTACCTCGGCAAGATCGTCGAACTGTCCGACCGCAAGTCGCTGTACGAGCGGCCGATGCACCCGTACACGAAGGCGCTGCTGTCGGCGGTGCCGGTGCCGGACCCGAGGCGGCGCGGCGTCAAGAGCGAGCGGATCCTGCTCAAGGGCGACGTGCCGTCGCCGATCTCGCCGCCGAGCGGCTGCCGGTTCCACACCCGTTGCTGGAAGGCGACGGAGGTGTGCCGGACGGTGGAGCCGCCGCTGATCCAGCTGGAGCCGGGCCACGAGGCGGCCTGCCACCACCCGGAGAACGCGCCGGACCAGATCCCGGACGACACGAAGGTGCTCGCCTCGGCGCGCGAGGCGATCGCGTTGGTGGGCGACGCGGTGGCGGTGGCCCCCGAGGCGGCCGTGGCCGCTCCCGCGACCGCGGAGACCTCCGAGACGCCGAAGGGCCTCACCAAGGAGTAACCCGTACGCGTACGTCACGCACGCGTATGTCACGCACGCCCCCCGCTCGCATGGTCCACCATGCGGACGGGGGGCTTCTGCGTGATGCGCGCGGGGCTTCTGCGCCGTACGGGAGGTTCACCCGGTTCGCCCCGCCCAACTGCGGCTCACCTGGCACGACTTGACCCGTTGGAGTGCGATGCCCCGGAGTCGGTCCATTTGTCGACTGTCCGGATCTCAGGTCTGCAACTCCGCATTGCGACCCGTTCATTTGGCACTTTCTTGACTGTAATGTTCGGCCGTCAAGACCGAGTTCCGGACTCGTCGGACCCCTGGGGTGGACCATGCGAATATTCAAGTCCCGAGCCGCTGGAGCGATCGTCACGGCCTTGGCCGTCGCGCTGATCGCCACCGGCTGCTCCAGCGAGCGCGACGAGGAAGGTGACTCGGGCGGCGCGAAGGACACCTTCGTCTTCGGCGGCCCCGGTGACCCCGGTTCGCTGGACCCGGCGCTCGCGAGCGACGGCGAGACCTTCCGGGTCACCCGGCAGGCGTTCGAGGCCCTGCTGAAGCACGAGTCGGGCGGCAGCACGCTCGCCCCGGCCCTGGCCGAGAAGTGGTCGAGCAACGAGGCCGGCACGGTCTGGACGTTCAACCTCCGTAAGGACGTGACGTTCCACGACGGCGAGAAGTTCAACGCCGCCGCCGTGTGCGCGAATTACGACCACTGGTTCAACTGGAAGGGCACGTACCAGTCCAGCGCGGTCTCCTACTACTGGCAGACCGTCATGGGCGGCTTCGCGGCCAACGAGGACCCCGAGACGCCGAAGGCGAACTACAAGTCCTGCACCGCGAAGGACGACAGCACCGCCGTCATCGAGGTCAACGAGCCCTCCGCGAACCTCCCCGGCGGCTTCTCCCTCCAGGCGCTGGCGATCCACTCGCCGAAGGCCCTGAAGGAGTACGAGAAGCAGGACGCCACCGCCAAGGGCGACGCCATCACGTACCCCAAGTACAGCCAGGTGGCCGGTACGGTCGCGGGCACCGGACCGTACAAGATCAGTGAGTGGAACAAGGGCAACAAGGAAGTCTCCCTGGAGCGTTACGACGACTACTGGGGCACCAAGGCCAAGATCAAGAACCTGGTCTTCCGCACCATCGACACCGAGGACGGCCGCCGCCAGGCCCTCCAGGCCGGTGACATCGACGGCTACGACCTGGTCGCGCCCGCCGATGTGAAGACGCTGGAGAGCGACGGCTTCCAGGTCCCCACGCGTGACGTCTTCAACATCTTCTACGTCGGCATGAGCCAGGAGAAGAACAAGGCGCTCCAGAAGCCCGAGGTCAGGCAGGCCATCGCGCAGGCCATCGACCGCGAGAACCTGGTCAAGACCCAGCTGCCCGAAGGCGGCGTCGTGGCCACGCAGTTCATGCCCGACACCGTCGCCGGCTACTCGGACGCCGTACAGAAGTACCCCTTCGACACGGCCAAGGCCAAGCAGCTCCTCGGGGACGCCGACGAGAGCGGACTGAAGGTCGAGTTCTGCTACCCGACCGAGGTCACCCGCCCGTACATGCCCGCTCCGCAGGACATGTTCGAGCTGATGAAGGCCGACCTGGAGAAGGCCGGGATCACCGTCACCCCCAAGCCCATGAAGTGGGCGCCGGACTACATCGACGCCACCGAGGCGGGCGGCTGCGAACTGCACATGCTCGGCTGGACCGGTGACTTCAACGACGGCTACAACTTCATCGGCACCTGGTTCGCCGAGTACGACAAGCAGTGGGGCTTCAAGGACAAGGGCGTCTTCGACGCGCTGAAGGTCGCGTCCACCGAGACCGACCCGGCCAAGCGGACGGAGCTGTACAAGAAGGCCAACGAGACGATCATGGCGTACCTGCCGGGTGTGCCGATCTCCTCCTCGCCGCCGGCGATCGCCTTCGCCGACGACGTCAACCCGCCGAAGGTCTCCCCGCTGACGCAGGAGAACTTCGCCGAGACGTCCTTCAAGTAACGGCACCAGCGGGC
>NZ_JBHUZM010000250.1:0-5384 GCF_042667665.1 Streptomyces sp. NPDC057307
GTCCGACCGGCGCACCGCCCCGCCGCCTCACACCGTGTACGTGTCGAGCCGTCCGCACATCCCGAACTTCCCGTGCGCTTGCGGCAGTCGGGCCCGTACTCGCGCGTCGGCGAGATGCGACGCGTCGCCCTCGGCGAGCCGGTCGAGCTGAACGCCGGTCTGCCGCGCGGCCTCCGCCGCGCCGGACTCCCAGCGCCCCCGCCACTCGTCCAGCCTCGGCCGGACCAGTGCGGCCGCCGCCCGGTGGAAGTCCAGCAGCGGCTTCTCGTCCCCGGCGTCCCACGCCGCGCGCAGCGCTGCGAACCCCTCGACCGCCAGATCCCGCCGCCGCCGGGCGAACGCCGCCTGCTCGGCCTCGGTGCCTTCGGGGACACGGACCAGACGCCCGTACGTCTCGGGGTCGGTCAGATGTTCCGGCGGCAGGGTCAGCACGGCGTCCCCGGCCTCGGGCAGCCCGTTGTTCTGCATCAGTACGACGATCCGCAGCCCGTCCTCGTTGACGAGGCGGTGGATGGTGCCGGGGGTGAACCACACCAGGGCGCCGGGCTCCAGCGGGGTGGCGGCGAATCCCTCGGCGGTGAGGGTCTGGACGGCGCCGCGTCCGGCGGTCACGACGTACCCCTCGGAGCAGGTCAGATGCAGATGCGGGGTGCCGCCGGAGAGGCCGTCGGCGGCCTCCCAGTCGTACACGGTCAGGTGCGACACGGCGACGGCGCCGGGCAGCCCGGCGAAGCCGCTCGCCACAGCTATGTTCGCGCCCGCGCCTGGGGCTGTGGCCGCGCCTGGGCCTGCGTATGTGCCTGGGCCTGTGTATGTGCCTGCGTCTGTGTCTCTGTCTGCGGATGAGCCGGTGCGGGACGTCGTCAACACTTCCCTTCGGACCAGTGGGAGCAAGCGCTTTCTGTCCGAACGTAGATCCGCCCCGGGTCCGTGTCAACGGCCGGTACCCGGGGGATCGGGGCATGGCGGATGGGCCGTATGTGGGATCCTCAACTCGGCCTGGAACCAACGCGATCCCGGGGACGTCCCCCATACGGTCACGGCGAGGCGGGCGACCGGGCCGCAGGACGGCGCACGGTCACGGGGAACACCCGATTCAGGGGGAAACAGGGTTGGCACAGGTATCACCCACCACGGCGCAGGCGGACCCACAGCAGAGGAAACTGGCGGCGGAACTGAGGATCCTCGCCGCCGAGCCCGCCTTCGAACTGCGCAGTGCGGAATTCATCGACCTCGCTCATGACCTGGAGCAGCGGACACGTCTCGACCGGTGGGCCGACGTGGATCTCGTGCAGGCGTACGTACGCCCGGAGAGTCTGGCCCAGCCACCACCGGCCCGTCGCGCGCCCCTCCTCGCACAGCTCCGGGTGGCGCTGGCGGCCAAGGCGGGCGCCGGGGCACTCGTACGCACGGTGCGCGACGAGATGCGCCAACGGCCCGTCCGTGAGGGCTTCTTGGAGGCCGCGCTGGGCGTGCTGGTGTTCGTTCCGCTGCTCATCACCTGGTTCGGGCTGCGGGAAGCGGTGCGCGCGTACGGGGAGTTGAGCCAGGAGAATCCCAAGGAGGCGACCCGGCCGTTCCTCCAGCTGTGGCAGACGGGCTTCGGCGGTCATCTCGCCTCCTCGGGCCGGTTCGAGAACGTGGCGCTGATGGCGGTCGTGCTGATCAGCCTGCTGGTGGTGCTCTCGGTATGGCACGCGCGCGCCCGCTCGCGGGCGGACCGCGTGGAGGCGAAGCTGAACGGCGAGCAGGAGTATCTGCTCGGCCGGCTGGCGTCCCTGCTCACCCGGATCCAGCTGTCGCTCGTACCTCATCGCGCGGCTTCCCCGCAGCAGTTCACGGCCGGTCTGAGCAAGGCCGCCACCCGGATGGAGTCGCTGGCGTCGCGCGCCGACCGCAGTCACAATTCGCTGGTCAACTCGGCGAAGGCGCTGGAGGACGCGACGACCTCGCTGGAGAAGGCCGCCCTCGCGCTGACGGGTGAGCTGCCGAAGCTCGGCACGGCGGCGGACCGTATCGAGGCGGCCGTACGGGACGGGCAGGCGGCGACCGCGAAGGCGGGTACGGAGAACCAGGCCGCGGCCGGCCGGATCGCCGACCGCGTCAAGTCGGCGGGTGACACGGTGGAGGCGTCGCTGAAGGCGCTCGCCGCCGCGCAGCAGACGCTGGCGACGAGGTCGGAGTCGGTGGCGCAGGCCACGGAGCGCGCGTCGAAGGCGCTGGTGGACAGCACCGGGCGGACGAACGACGCCGTCGACGGGATGCGGGAGGCCACGGAGCGCTGGGACGCCGCGGCGGCGCACTGGCAGGACGCGGCGGCCCGGTTGGACACCGGACTGCGTGGACTGACGGTGCCTCAGAACGGTAACGGGGTCGGGGCCGTGGCGGCGCCGGACTCGGAGTACGGCGTCACGCCCGACCCGGCGGGCGCGCCGACGCTCGCCGGCGGACGCGCGTCCGGGGCGGGCTTCGAGTACGACACGCCCACGGAGCGGCTCTTGCTGACCGGCGCGAACGGCGGCGCCGCGAATGGGAGTTCCCATGGTGGCGGGGCGGGGCCCGTACCCGACGCGCCGACCACACGGACCACGCCCGGCATCCCGGAGCAGGGTCCGGCACGTCCGTCGTATCCGCCGCAGGACGAGGTGGGCCCGTGAGCCGTCCCGTACGCCGGGTGGGCCAACTGGCCGGGCGCGTACGGCGCGGCGGGCGGCCCGGTGTCGTCATGCTGGCCGGCTGGCTCTTCGCCGACCTCGTGCTGGTGCTCGCCCTGGTGTCGATGGCGGACCGGCCGGACCCGCTGGCCGCCCGCGCCGCCGTCAGACCGTCGCCGTCCGGCTCTCCTTCCCCGTCGCCCTCACCGACCCCGTCCCCCGCCGGGCCGAGGTCGGTCGAGCTGAAGCCGCAGCAGATCCGGGTGAAGGGCGGTGAGAGCAAGGACATCGTCGCCCAGATCAACAAGGGCACGAAGAAGTGGCCGGGGCGCACAGCGGCGCTGGTCCTGACCTTCGGCGGCAGCCAGGGCGGTACGGAGTACGCGCATCGCGTCAACTCGCTGCTCAGCAAGGCCCGTCCGGGGATGTTCTCCAAGAAGACGGCGACGGACGACTTCCACGATCTCGGCGAGCCGGCGAACTCGGCGATCATCCGGATCTACTTCTACACCTCGCCCCGCTGAACCGGGCGGCCGGAGAGCCGCGACGAACGAGAGGACCCACGGCGTGGAGCGGTGGCGGCCCGGCGCACGGGCGGAAGGCGTTGGCGACGGTGCGGACGGCGTGAACGGTGGTACGGACGGGCGGCGACTGCCGCTGCCCGTCCTGCCGCAGTTCCCCGGTATGCGTGGATTCGCCGAACTGGACTCGGTAATCCGCCGGTTGGGGTTCCGGCATGCCGCCGATCTGCTGCGGGGACCGGCCGTCGAGGCCGGGACGAGTGTGTTCGCGACGCTGCCGAAGGCGGCGACGGACGACGGGTTCCGGATCCTGGACGGCCTGTGGTTCCCCGCCCGGGGGCGTGCGTGGACGCGGGTGGACCTGCGTCATATCCAGGAGACGGCCGAGCGGTGGCGTACGTCCTCCGATCCCCGTGGCGGTACGGCGGCGGCGCTGATGGACACCATGGAGACCGTCGTGCGCGACGATCCCATGGGGCCGCGCCGCATCGTGCTGTGGCAGGTGTGCCGCGAGCTGAGGGACCGGGCCGGGGGGCCGACCGCGGAGGCGGCGGAGGCGCTCGGTGTGCACAGCGGGGACGCCGCGCCGCTGGCGTCCGCCGTCGCGGCGGACTTTCCCGGCAAGGGGCCGGTCCGGGTCGCGGCCGAGTCGATCAACGAGGTCTGGCCCGGTGAGCGGCTGCGGGAGGCGCAGCGGATCGCGGACCTCCTGCCGCCACAGCCGCGCGACCATGTGCTCGCGAACCTCCTGACCCGGCTGACCGAGCGGGCGGCGGCCGTGGACCGGCTGATGGACGAGGCGCGGCGGCTCGGGGGGCTCGGTGAGCTGCGCGCCGCGACGGTGTCCTGGCTGGCGGCCGTGCGGCGGGCGGCCGACGACGACGGGGCGATGGCGGGCCTGCTCGGCGCCGCGACGCTGCTCGCCGACGAGCTGTACTCGCCCGACGCGCGGACGCCCGCCGATTCGACGGTGCGGGTGGGCGTCGAGCGGCGGGCCGTCACGCTGACGTGGACGGCCGCGCGGCTGCCGCGTGACACCTCCCGTCTCGGGGGCCCGGTGTCATACCGGGTGCTGCGCTTCGTGGACGGTGCCCCGGAGCAGGCGGTGGAGGTGCCGCACCCGGACAGCTCGCTCTCGGTGCTCGACCTGGACGCCCCGATCGGCAGGCGGGTGCGGTACGCCGTACTGCCGCTGCGGCGGGGGCAGTTGGCGGGCGTACCGCGCGTCACGGGTGCCGTCCTGCTGGTGCCGGACGTGGAGGAGGTCCGCGCGGTGCCGGTGCCCGACGGCGTACGGCTGGAATGGCGCGCTCATCCGGCGGCCACGGGGTTCAGGGCGGTGCGTTCGACGGCGCGCCGGGCGGGGCGGTCGGGGGTCGCCGAGCAGCCGACGGACGGTGTGCCGGTGGACGGGCTGCTGGTGCCGGCCGGGCGGAAGGGGTTCGTGGACCGTCCACTGCGGCCGGCGACGTATCTGTACGAGATCTCCTGCGGCTATCCGGCCGTGCCCGATCTGCCGGGCGAGGGCGGGGAGTTGGTGTGGTCGCCGGGTCTGCGGGTCGCGGCGACGTCCGTGGAGTGGCCGTCGCCGGTGGAGGACATGACGGTAGGGCGCCTCGCGGACGGCACCGTGACCGTCGACTGGCGTCCGCCGGCGCGCGGGAACGGCCGTCTGGTGGAGTGGCCGGGCCTGCCCGTCGCGTCGGGTGACGACATGTCAGGAACTCCGGCCGCTCGGTCGGAGCCGGGTGTGGGCCCGGTGAGTGTGCTGCCCGAGGTGCGGACCCGGGTCCGGATGACGGCGGTCAGCGTGCTCGGCGACAGAGCGGTGGCCGGTCCGAGCGTGCTCGTCGAACGGCCGGGAACGGTCGAGGAATTGACGGCTCGACGCGCCGCTCCCGGCACGGCGGAGCTACGGTTCCGCTGGCCCGAGCCCGCGGTGCTGGTCCTGGTGGTGTGGGAGCAGGAGGGCCGGCGGCGGGAGACGCGCGTGGCGCGCAGCCGCTATCTGGCCGAGCAGCGCGTCGAGATCCCGGTGAACGGCCGCCCGTGCCGCATAGAGGTGAGCGCGGTCCCCCGCCCGGACGCGGTGGCGATCCCGGCGGTCCCGGCGACGACGTCACTGCCCCACGTACCCGAACCGCCTCCTCAGCCGCCCCGGAGCAGCCGCGCCCTCGCGCTGCTGTCGTTCCCGTGGACACCATGGAGC
>NZ_JBHUZM010000251.1:0-5134 GCF_042667665.1 Streptomyces sp. NPDC057307
GAGCGGGGCCCCCGAAGCAAATCGGGGGCCCCGCTCCGGTGTTGAGGTCGTCGAGGTCAGACCTCGACGACCACAGGCAGGATCATCGGGCGCCGGCGGTAGGTGTCGGAGACCCACTTGCCCACCGATCGCCGCACCAGCTGCTGGAGTTGGTGGGGCTCGGCGACGCCGTCCGAGGCCGACTTGCCGATGATCTCCTCGATCTTCGGGATGACGGCGGCGAACGCGGAGTCCTCGATGCCGGAGCCTCGCGCCTGGATGTGCGGGCCGCCCACGACCTTGCCGGTCGTCGAATCCACCACCAGGAACACGGAGATGATGCCCTCGTCGCCGAGGATGCGACGGTCCTTGAGGGACGTCTCGGTCACATCGCCGACCGAGAGCCCGTCGACGTACACGTAACCCGCCTGGACCTTGCCGACGATTCTGGCCTTGCCGTCGACCAGGTCGACGACCACTCCGTCCTCGGCGATGACGATGTGGTCCTTCGGGACCCCCGTCAGTGCGCCGAGTTCGGCGTTGGCGCGCAGATGGCGCCATTCGCCGTGAACCGGCATCAGGTTCTTCGGCTTGCAGATGTTGTAGAAGTACAGGAGCTCGCCGGCCGAGGCGTGGCCCGAGACGTGGACCTTGGCGTTGCCCTTGTGGATGACGTTGGCGCCCCAGCGGGTCAGGCCGTTGATCACGCGGTAGACCGCGTTCTCGTTGCCCGGGATGAGGGACGAGGCCAGGATCACCGTGTCGCCGGGGACGATCCGGATCTGATGGTCGCGGTTCGCCATGCGCGAGAGCGCGGCCATCGGTTCGCCCTGGGAGCCGGTGCAGACGAGGACGACCTCGCTGTCCGGGAGGTCGTCGAGCGTCTTGACGTCGACGACGAGGCCGGCCGGGACCTTGAGATAGCCCAGGTCTCGGGCGATGCCCATGTTCCTGACCATCGAGCGGCCGACGAACGCGACCCTGCGGCCGTACTCGTGGGCGGCGTCGAGGATCTGCTGGATGCGGTGCACATGGCTGGCGAAGCTCGCCACGATGATCCGCTTCTGTGCGCTGCCGAAGACCTGCCGCAGGACGTTCGAGATGTCCCGCTCGGGCGGGACGAAGCCCGGCACCTCGGCGTTGGTCGAGTCTGAGAGCAGCAGATCGATGCCCTCTTCGCCGAGTCTGGCGAAGGTCGGCAGGTCGGTCAGGCGACGGTCCAGCGGGAGCTGGTCCATCTTGAAGTCGCCGGTGTGGACCACCATTCCCGCGGGGGTGCGGATGGCGACGGCCAGCGCGTCCGGGATCGAGTGGTTCACCGCGACGAATTCGCAGTCGAACGGGCCGATGCGCTCGCGATGCCCCTCGGTCACTTCGAGGGTGTACGGGCGGATGCGGTGCTCCTGGAGCTTCGCCTCGATCAGTGCGAGGGTCAGCTTCGAGCCGATCAGCGGGATGTCCGCCTTCAGCCGGAGCAGGAAGGGGACACCACCGATGTGGTCCTCGTGGCCGTGCGTGAGGACGATCCCCTCGATGTCGTCGAGGCGGTCTCTGATGGTGGTGAAGTCCGGCAGGATCAGGTCGATGCCCGGCTGTTCCTCCTCGGGGAAGAGGACGCCGCAGTCGACGATCAGAAGACGGCCGTTGTATTCGAAGACCGTCATGTTACGGCCGATTTCGCCGAGGCCGCCGAGCGGGGTGACGCGCAGGCCGCCCTTGGGCAGCTTCGGCGGGGCGCCGAGTTCGGGATGCGGATGACTCAAAAGACTCTCCTCACCACGCACGCCACGTACCGCTGAGGCACGTGGCGCGCGTGACATTCGTGCACTTGCTGTTGCACTTGCTTGTTGTCCGAGTGGGCGGAATGCCCAGCACTTGTGTGTTCGGTTATTCAGTTGTGAAGTTCGATATTTTCGATATTCGTGAAACCTGATTCATGCAATCGCGTTCGTGAAGACGGGGCCTCGGTTACAGCTCTACCCCGCCGGCCGCGAGATCGATCTTGAGCTGCGCCGTCTCGTGCTCCGTCAGCTCGACGAGCGGGAGGCGCAGGGGTCCGGCCGGCAGCTTCTGCAGGGTGAGCGCCGCCTTGGTGGTGATGACTCCCTGCGTACGGAACATGCCGGTGAAGACGGGGAGCAGCTTCTGGTGGATCTCCGTGGCCTTCTGGACGTCGCCGGTGACGTGCGCGTCGAGCATGGCGCGCAGTTCCGGTGTGACCACGTGGCCGACGACGGAGACGAAGCCGATGGCGCCGACCGCGAGAAGCGGAAGGTTGAGCATGTCGTCGCCCGAGTACCAGGGGAGGCCGCTCTGGGCGATGACCCAGCTGGCCCGGCCGAGGTCGCCCTTGGCGTCCTTGTTGGCGACGATACGCGGGTGCTGAGCGAGCCGGATGAGCGTCTCGGTGTCGATGGGGACGCCGCTTCGGCCCGGGATGTCGTACAGCATCACCGGCAGCCCGGTGGCGTCGGCGATGGCCGTGAAGTGCTGGAAGAGACCTTCCTGCGGCGGCTTGTTGTAGTACGGGGTCACGGCGAGCAGGCCGTGTGCGCCGGTGCGTTCGGCGGTGCGGGCGAGTTCGATGCTGTGCCGGGTGTCGTTGGTGCCGATGCCGGCGACGACATGCGCCCGGTCCCCCACCGCCTCCAGGACGGCCCGTACGAGCTGATCTTTCTCCGCGTCGCTGGTGGTCGGGGACTCGCCGGTGGTGCCGTTGATGATCAGGCCGTCGTTGCCTGCGTCCACCAGATGCGAGGCGAGTCGCTGGGCGCCGTCGAGGTCGAGTGCGCCGTCCGCCGTGAAGGGCGTGACCATGGCGGTGAGGACCCGCCCGAAGGGGGTCTGCGGAGTGGAGATCGGAGCCATGGGTAACACGCTACTCGTTGCTCGGCTCGGCGTGTCCCCTCGGGGGCACACGGGCAGGTCGGGGACCCGCGATACGGAAGCGGGCTCTTGGGTGGCGCGGGGCTGGGGAACCGCCCGGGGTCCGGGGGAAACACCCCCCCGAGGTCCAGTGTACGGAGCCCGGCACTGACTGCTCGGGGGTTCAGGCAGTGCCGGGTCCGTTTGATCAGCCTAGATGAACTTCTCGAAACGCCGCAATCCGGACACTTATCACCATAGTCCGTACATCTGTGCGCAACGGCGGCCCTGCGGGCCCCGCCGACACCCGCCGACGCTCTACGGGGCGACCCGGCCGTTGCCGTTGAAGGCGGCGTGCGTGAGCGGCATGAGCCGCGCCCACTGCTCCTCCATCTTCTCGCCGACCATCTCGATCTCCCGCTGCGGGAAGCTCGGGACCTTCGCCGCCTCGTGCTGGGTGCGCAGCCCGAGGAAGTGCATCAGCGAGCGTGCGTTGCACGTCGCGTACATCGACGAGTAGAGGCCCACCGGCAGCACCGCGCGGGCCACCTCGCGGGCGACCCCGGCCGCCAGCATCTCCTGGTACGCCTCGTACGCCTGGCGGTACGACTCCGTCATCGCGCGCTCGGTGAGGTCCTGCTGCTCCTGCGTGCCGTCGACGAAGACGTACTTCCCGGGGCGGCCCTCCTGCACGAGCTTGCGTGAGGCGTCGGGGACGTAGAAGACGGGCTGCAGCTCCCGGTAGCGCCCGGATTCCTCGTTGTAGGACCAGCCCACGCGGTGCCGCATGAATTCGCGGAACACGAAGATCGGGGCGCTGATGAAGAAGGTCATCGAGTTGTGCTCGAAGGGGCTGCCGTGGCGGTCGCGCATCAGGAAGTTGATGAGGCCCTTGGAGCGCTCGGGGTCCTTGGAAAGCTCTTCGAGTGACTGCTCGCCCGCGGTGGAGACCCGCGCGGCCCACAGGACGTCGGAGTCGCCGGCCGTGTGCTTCACCAGGTCGACGGTCACCTCGCTGCGGAAGCTGGGCTTGGTCTCGGCGGGAGTTTCACTCACCGGTGGGGGTCCTTCCTGTCACGTCTCTCGGGCGGCGCCCACTCTACGACCAGGCACTCAGGGCCCTGTCGACCACTCCGGCCACAGGCGGCACCGTAAGGGTGACCGGCACCGACGTGCGCGCGTACTTCGTGCGGATGTTCGCCAATTCGGCGAAATCGGGCACCAAATGGCCGTCCCACGCGTCTGACCCAGTAGCGGTACCGAGTCACTTCTCTCACTACCGCACGGGCTTCCGCTCGTATTCGTTCGTATCCACTCGCAGGACCGCAAGGAGTTCTCCCCCATGTTCCGCCGGCGTGAGGCCGTCCCGTTCGCATTCGTCGCCGAGGCCGACAGCTTCCGCAGTAACGTCACCCCTCCTCCCAGACAACGGGTCAGCCGGTCCGAGCTGATGAGTCGCACACTCATCGGGCTCGTCGTCGCGGCCGGGTTCGCGGGCTCGCTGTTGTTCGGGCTGCCGGCCCTCGAATCCGGTCAGTCGTCCGGACCGACGCAGCAGTCCGAGGCGTCCCAGGGCCGCTGACCCGTCCGGCCCCCCTGAGTGGTCCTGCCGGGGTGCTCCTCGATAACCTCAGCCAGCACCGCCCGATCGAGCGTGCTTGTGAGTGAGGATCAGTCGTGCCCCTGCCCTTCCTGACGGTCGACCGTGCGTTTGACGCCACCGACGATGACGTCGCGCTGCCGTTCGACGACCACGACCGCTGGCGTCGCCCCTACCGCCCGGGACCGTGGCGGGTGGGCGCGTCGGCGCTGCTGCTGTTGCTCGCCTCGTTCGTGCTGCTCGCGACGATGATCATCGCGTTCGCCGGAGCGGTGTCGGGCGCCGCCGTGTGCCTCGGCATCTCGCTGGTGATGATCGCCGTGGCGCTGCGGCTGCTGCGCGTGGGCGCCTGGGTCAGCCGGCACGGCGTACGGCGCGTGGAGTTGCTCATGACCCGCACCGTGCCGTGGGACGACGCCGTGGAGGTCCGTACGGTGCAGCAGCCGGTGCGCTGGCTGGGGCTGCCGCGGACGGTGCAGGGGCAGGCGCTCCTGCTCGTACTCCGGGACGGTGAGAAGCGGCTGCTGCTCACCGATCACAACGCGGATTTCCTGTCGCGCTCCGAGGCTTTCGACCGGGCGGCGGACTCCGTCGAGGCGTGGGGCGACGAGTACCGGCGCGGCTGAACAGCCGCACCGTAGTCCCGAGTTGAACGATCCGACCAGGGCGAGCAGTTCGACTTTCTCGAAC
>NZ_JBHUZM010000252.1:0-5065 GCF_042667665.1 Streptomyces sp. NPDC057307
CCCGGCAGGGGCGGCGGCCTCGTCGTATCCGCGATCCGCACCGGTCAGGACTCGCCGGACTCCAGCGCCTCCGCCATCTCGACGAGCCGCTCGTACGGCGCCGTACCCGTCACTACCGTCGTCGCGCCGTCGGCGGTGCGCACCAGGGCGTCGTACTTCGGCCCCTCCCAGCGCTGCCACGCCTCGCCGCCCACGCGCGCGCTCTTCCCGGTGTCCTTGGCGTCGTGCGTGACCTTGGCGATGTACTTCGCCGCCGGGTCCGTCGACTGCTCCACGGCCACGTACTCGCGGTCGGGATCGAGGAAACCGAGATGCCAGGAGTTACCGTCCTGCCGCGCGTACGACACCGACGTCGGCTTCCATGTCTCCGGAAGGCCCTCGGGCGCCACCACCGGATACGGCGCGGCGCGCTGCGCCGTCGTCAACTCGACCCGGTAGTCCACCGCCTTGAGCGGATCCGCGTCCTCGTCGTGCGGGTTGGCGATGTAGACCACCCCCGCAACGGCGACGATGACTCCCATCGACAGGAACATGTCCCGCACCGTCTGCTGTCTGCTTCGCGTACCTGCCACCCCTCCATGGTCGCATCCGGGGTTCACGCTCATACGTGGGCCCCTCTGCTCATTTTGTCGACGTACCGATAGAGTCGCAGCACCCTCATTCCCGGCCGTCGCCGTACAGAAAGGTGCGTTCCGATGACCGAGCATCAACTCCCGTCACCGCTGGAGGTCTCTCCGGAGGCCCCCGACCGCAACCTCGCCCTTGAGCTGGTACGAGTCACCGAGGCCGCCGCGATGGCGGCCGGCCGCTGGGTCGGCCGCGGCGACAAGATCGGCGCGGACGGCGCGGCCGTGAACGCCATGCGCACGCTGGTCTCGACCGTCTCGATGAACGGCATCGTCGTCATCGGCGAGGGCGAGAAGGACGAAGCCCCGATGCTGTTCAACGGCGAGCGGGTCGGCGACGGCACCGGCGCCGAGGTCGACATCGCCGTGGACCCGATCGACGGGACCACGCTCAACGCCAAGGGCATGCCCAACGCCATCGCCGTGCTCGCGGCGGCCGACCGCGGGACCATGTTCGACCCGTCGGCGGTCTTCTACATGGACAAGCTGGTGACCGGGCCCGAGGCCGCCGACTTCGTCGACATCAACGCCCCTGTCTCGGTCAACATCCGCCGTGTCGCCAAGGCCAAGCGCTCGTCCCCCGAGGACGTCACGGTGGTCATCCTCGACCGCCCCCGCCACGACGACATCGTCAAGGAGATCCGTGAGACGGGCGCGCGGATCAAGTTCATCTCGGACGGCGACGTGGCCGGCTCGATCATGGCCGTACGCGAGGGCACGGGCGTCGACCTGCTGATGGGCATCGGCGGCACCCCCGAGGGCATCATCTCGGCGTGCGCGATCAAGTGCCTCGGCGGCGTCATCCAGGGCAAGCTCTGGCCGAAGGACGCGGCCGAGCGGCAGCGCGCGCTCGACGCCGGGCATGACCTGGACCGGGTGCTGTCGACTAACGACCTGGTCAGCGGCGACAACGTGTTCTTCGTCGCGACGGGCATCACGGACGGCGAGTTGCTGCGCGGGGTGCGGTACCGCTCGGAGACCGCGACCACCCAGTCCATGGTGACGCGCTCCAAGTCCGGCACGATCCGGCAGATCGACTCGACGCACCGGCTGTCGAAGCTGCGCGCGTACAGCACGATCGACTTCGACCGCGCGAAGTAGCCACGCCCGCGCGAAGTGGCGACGACCGTCCGGATCAGCAACGTCCGCGCGGACCGGCGACACCGTGCGGACCGGCGACGCGTGAAACCGGGGCGCTCCTCATGTGCGGCAGGGGCGCCCCGGTCACAGCCGGTCGAGTGGGACAGACGGTCAGCCGGCCGCGGCGATCCGGCCCGTGGCCGACGCCGCGTTCCGCAGCTCCACCTCACGTCGTCTGCGGCGGGCCAGGACCACACGGCGCTCGGCGGCGGTCAGGCCGCCCCAGACCCCGTACGGCTCGGGCTGAAGCAGCGCGTGCTCCCGGCAGTCGACAAGCACCGGACAGCGGGCGCAGACCCGCTTGGCGGCCTCCTCGCGGGCCAGCCTCGCGGCCGTCGGCTCCTTGGACGGGGCGAAGAACAACCCGGCTTCGTCGCGGCGGCACACCGCCTCCGAATGCCAGGGTCCGGCCTGATCCTCCCGAGCGGGACTCCGCTGGGTTGGTACGGCGGCGACCTGCAGGGGCTGATGCGGCAATGGCAGCACGGTCCACTCCTGACGACGGCTTCGCGAGCGAGAGACGATGCAGCAGTCCCTACCCGCTGTGCGCACGCCTAAGCACTGAGTGGCACTGAGATGCGACCTGCGGAACGCCGTGCGGAAGCCGTACGGGAGGACGGACACCGGGCCGCGCACGGGCCCCGGGCCACCCCGACCTCATCTCGAAATCATGCCCAACTCGCTCCGCCCGCGCCCCAACCGGAACCCGAACCGGAACTGATCGGCCACGCGGGGAGCGGGATTCAGTGGCCCAGGTGCTTGCGCAGCCGCCTGTTGAGGTCCGCGATGAACTTGCCGCGCTTCGGCTTGGCCTCGATGCTGCCGAAGACCGAGTAGCCGTTGACGATCACGACCGGGGCATCCGCCTGCGTGCCCTCCAACGTGGTGACTTCGAAGTTGCCGAAGATGCCGGTGCCGCCGCCGCGCAGTGAGATGTTCTCCGGGACCCGTACCTCGATGGAGCCGAAGATGGCGGTCGCGTTGATCACGGTCGTCCGCTGGCCGAAGATCGCCTCGGTCAGATCGATCTCGATGTTGCCGAAGAGGGCGAAGGCGTTCGTACGGCGGTCCACGCGCCAACGGCCCTTGCGGGTCGAGCTGCTGAAGATCGCGATCATCGTCTCGGCGGGCTCGGTCTCGTCGTCCGGGCCGTACGCGTACGGCGACCCGGCCGGGTGCCCGCCGGGGGTCGTCGCGGGCAAGTCCTTGACCAGCGGCTCCAGTTCACCCATGGTCTTGGCGCGGTAGACGGCGTCGATCCGCTCGGAGTGCTCCTCGGCATCCAGGCGACCGAGCGCCAGGGCTTCCCTGAGGATGTCGGCGATCCGGTCCCGGTCGGCGTCGGAGGCCCGGATACCTGCGGCGGGCTCCGCCGGCGCGACCGGCTTCTGGGAGTGCTTTTCGAGGTCCACCGCACCAGAGTAGCGAAACGCGATAGATCGCGACTAGGGGGACTCGGCGGGCTTCGCGAAGTACGACGCCGAAATCTCCGCCTCCTACTGAGTCTCACCTCACCCGAACCACCCCCGCGCCACGTCTTACGCTGAGAGGCGCGCTGCCCGACGAAGGTCAGCCGCCGTCTGTCGAGTGAGGAATGGCCGAAATGCCAGAGTTTGCGTACTCCGATCTGCTCCCTCTGGGAGAGGACACCACGCCGTACCGCCTGGTGACCGCCGACGGCGTCTCCACCTTCGAGGCCGACGGCCGTACGTTCCTCAAGGTCGCCCCCGAGGCGCTGCGCACGCTGGCCGCCGAGGCGATGCACGACATCTCGCACTATCTGCGCCCGGCCCACCTCGCCCAGCTGCGCAGGATCATCGACGACCCGGACGCCTCGTCCAACGACAAGTTCGTGGCACTCGACCTCCTCAAGAACGCCAACATCGCCGCCGCCGGCGTGCTCCCCATGTGCCAGGACACCGGCACGGCGATCGTGATGGGCAAGCGCGGACAGCACGTCCTTACGGAGGGCGGCGACGAGGCGGCCCTGTCGCACGGCATCTACGACGCGTACACCAAGCTCAACCTGCGCTACTCGCAGATGGCCCCGCTGACCATGTGGGAGGAGAAGAACACCGGCTCGAACCTGCCGGCGCAGATCGAGCTGTACGCGACCGACGGCGGCGCGTACAAGTTCCTCTTCATGGCCAAGGGCGGCGGCTCGGCCAACAAGTCGTTCCTCTACCAGGAGACGAAGGCCGTCCTGAACGAGACCTCCATGATGAAGTTCCTGGAGGAGAAGATCCGTTCACTCGGTACGGCCGCCTGTCCCCCGTACCACCTGGCGATCGTCGTCGGCGGCACGTCCGCCGAGTTCGCGCTCAAGACCGCGAAGTACGCGTCCGCGCACTACCTCGACGAGCTGCCCGCCGAGGGCTCCCCCACCGGCCACGGCTTCCGTGACAAGGAGCTGGAGGAGAAGGTCTTCGAGCTGACGCAGAAGATCGGCATCGGCGCGCAGTTCGGCGGCAAGTACTTCTGCCACGACGTGCGTGTCGTACGGCTCCCCCGGCACGGCGCCTCGCTGCCCGTCGCGATCGCCGTGTCCTGCTCGGCGGACCGCCAGGCGGTCGCGAAGATCACCGCCGAGGGTGTCTTCCTGGAGCAGTTGGAGACCGACCCGGCGCGCTTCCTGCCCGACACCACGGACGAGCATCTGGACCGGAGCGGCGAGAGCGACGCCGTACGGATCGACCTCGGCCGCCCCATGGACGACATCCTGGCCGAGCTGACCAGGCACCCCGTCAAGACCCGGCTCTCGCTGACCGGCACGCTCGTCGTGGCGCGCGACATCGCGCACGCCAAGATCAAGGAGCGGCTGGACGCGGGCGAGGAGATGCCGCAGTACCTGAAGGACCACCCGGTGTACTACGCCGGACCCGCCAAGACGCCCGAGGGCTACGCCTCCGGGTCGTTCGGCCCGACGACGGCGGGGCGGATGGACAGCTACGTGGAGCAGTTCCAGGCGGCGGGCGGCTCGAAGGTCATGCTCGCCAAGGGCAACCGCTCGAAGCAGGTGACCGACGCCTGCGGCTCGCACGGCGGCTTCTACCTCGGCTCGATCGGCGGCCCGGCGGCGCGCCTCGCGCAGGACTGCATCAGGAAGGTCGAGGTCCTGGAGTACGAGGAGCTGGGCATGGAGGCGGTCTGGAAGATCGAGGTCGAGGACTTCCCCGCGTTCATCGTCGTGGACGACAAGGGCAACGACTTCTTCACCGAGCCCGCGCCGGCGCCGACGTTCACCAGCATTCCGGTGCGGGGTCCCGGCCTCGCGTAGGCGGCGGAAGGCCGGCGGAGGC
>NZ_JBHUZM010000253.1:0-5042 GCF_042667665.1 Streptomyces sp. NPDC057307
GGCCCGGCCGTCATGACGACGGCCGGGCCTCCTTACACAGGCGAGCGACGCGGCTCAGTAGCCGGAGCCCGACGCGCCCAGGCTGCCCGTGGGGTGCCAGACCGTCTTCGTCTCCAGGAAGGCCGTCAGCCGGCCCGTGCCGGGATCGGCGGAGAAGTCCACCGGGTGGGGGCGCAGCACCCGCTTGAGGTTGTCCGCCGCCGCGATCTCCAGCTCCTTGGCCAGGGTCTCGTCGGCGCCGTACAGGTCGATGCCGTTGACGTCCTGGTGCGACGCGAGCGGGGCGGCGAGTTCCGCCGTACGGCCCGAGAGGATGTTGACGACGCCGCCCGGCAGGTCGGAGGTGGCCAGCACCTCGCCGAGCGACAGGGCGGGCAGCGGGGAGCGCTCACTGGCGATCACGACCGCCGTGTTGCCGGTGGCGATCACCGGGGCCACGACCGAGACCAGGCCGAGGAACGACGAGTCCTGCGGTGCGAGGACCGTGACGACGCCGGTGGGCTCGGGTGTGGACAGGTTGAAGAACGGGCCCGCGACGGGGTTGGCACCGCCCGTGACCTGGCCGATCTTGTCCGTCCAGCCCGCGTACCAGACCCAGCGGTCGACGGTCGCGGCCACGACGGCCGCCGCCTTCGTCTTCGAGAGGCCCTCGGAGGCGGCCACCTCGGCGGTGAACTGGTCGCGGCGGCCCTCCAGCATCTCGGCGACGCGGTAGAGCACCTGGCCCCTGTTGTACGCGGTGGCGCCCGACCAGCCGCCGAACGCCTTGCGGGCGGCGGAGACCGCGTCACGGGCGTCCTTGCGGGAGGACTGCGGCGCGTTGGCGAGCCACCTGCCCTTTTGGTCGGTCACCTCGTACACCCGGCCGCTCTCGGAGCGGGGGAACTTGCCCCCGACGTACAGCTTGTAGGTCTTGAAGACGGACAGCCGTTCGGGCTGTCGCTCGGACTCAGACATCGAGATACGCCTCCAGGCCGTGGCGACCGCCCTCGCGGCCGTAGCCCGACTCCTTGTAGCCGCCGAACGGCGAGGTCGGGTCGAACTTGTTGAACGTGTTGGCCCACACCACGCCCGCGCGGAGCTTGTTCGCCACGGCGAGGATGCGGGAGCCCTTCTCCGTCCAGATACCGGCGGAGAGGCCGTACTGCGTGTTGTTGGCCTTGGCGACCGCCTCGTCCGGTGTGCGGAACGTCAGTACGGAGAGCACCGGGCCGAAGATCTCGTCGCGCGCGACGGTGTGCGCCTGCGTGACATTGCTGAAGAGGGTCGGCGCGAACCAGTAGCCGGAGGAGGGCAGTTCGCACTCCGGCGACCAGCGCTCGGCGCCCTCGGCCTCGCCCGCGTCCGCCAGCGTCCTGATCCGGGCCAGCTGCTCGGCGGAGTTGATCGCGCCGAGGTCCGTGTTCTTGTCCAGCGGGTCGCCGATACGCAGCGTGGACAGCCGGCGCTTCAGCGAGTCCAGCAGCTCGTCGTGGATCGACTCCTGGACCAGCAGCCGCGATCCGGCGCAGCAGACCTGCCCCTGGTTGAAGAAGATGCCGGTGACGATGCCCTCGACGGCCTGGTCGATCGGGGCGTCGTCGAAGACGATGTTGGCGCCCTTGCCGCCGAGTTCGAGCGTGACCTTCTTGTCCGTGCCCGCGATCTGCCGGGCGATGGCCTTGCCGACGGCGGTCGAGCCGGTGAAGGCGATCTTGTTGACGTCCTCGTGCGCGACGAGGGCGGCGCCCGCGTCGCCGTATCCGGGAAGGATGTTGACGACGCCGCGCGGGAGACCGGCCTGGCGGCAGATGTCCGCGAAGAACAGGGCGCTGAGCGGGGTGGTCTCGGCGGGCTTCAGGACCACCGTGTTGCCCGTGGCGAGCGCCGGGGCGATCTTCCACGCCAGCATCAGCAGCGGGAAGTTCCACGGGATGACCTGGCCGGCGACGCCCAGCGGGCGCGGGCTCGCGCCGCTGTGTCCTTCTGTCGTCCTCCGGCCGAACCCGGCGTGGTCGAGCTTGTCGGCCCAGCCCGCGTAGTAGAAGAAGTGCGCGGCGACCAGGGGGAGGTCCGCGTCGCGGGTCTCGCGGATCGGCTTGCCGTTGTCGAGGGTCTCCAGGACGGCCAGTTCGCGCGAGCGCTCCTGGATGATCCGGGCGATGCGGAAGAGGTACTTGGCGCGCTCGGCGCCCGGCAGCGCCGACCACTTCATGAACGCCTTACGGGCCGCCTTCACGGCCCGGTCGACGTCCTCCGCGCCCGCGCGGGCGACCTCGGACAGCACTTCCTCGGTGGCGGGCGAGACCGTCTTGAAGACCTTGCCGTCGGCGGCGTCGGTGAACTCGCCGTCGATGAACAGGCCGTAGCTCGGCGCGATGTCGACGACCGAGCGCGACTCGGGGGCCGGTGCGTATTCGAAGACCATGGTGTATCAGTCCACCGTCACGTAGTCGGGGCCGGAGTAGCGGCCGGTGGAGAGCTTCTGGCGCTGCATCAGCAGGTCGTTGAGGAGGCTGGAGGCGCCGAAGCGGAACCAGTGGTTGTCCAGCCAGTCCTCGCCCGCGGTCTCGTTGACCAGCACGAGGAACTTGATCGCGTCCTTGCTGGTACGGATCCCGCCGGCGGGCTTCACGCCCACCTGGACGCCGGTCTGGGCCCGGAAGTCGCGGACGGCCTCCAGCATCAGCAGCGTGTTGGCCGGGGTGGCGTTGACGGCGACCTTGCCGGTCGACGTCTTGATGAAGTCCGCGCCGGCGACCATGCCGAGCCAGGAGGCGCGGCGGATGTTGTCGTACGTGGACAGCTCACCGGTCTCGAAGATGACCTTGAGGCGGGCGGCGCCGCACTCGGCCTTCACGGCCACGATCTCCTCGTACACCTTCAGGTAGTGACCCGCGAGGAACGCGCCGCGGTCGATCACCATGTCGATCTCGTCGGCACCGGCGGCGACGGCGTCCCGTACGTCGGCGAGCTTCACGGCCAGGGCGGTGCGGCCGGCCGGGAAGGCGGTCGCGACGGAGGCGACCTTCACCTCGCTGCCCGCGAGTCCGGCGACGGCGGTCTCCACCATGTCCGGATAGACACAGAGCGCGGCCGTCGTCGGGACGGTGCGGTCGGTCGGGTCCGGACGCAGGGCCTTGGCGGCGAGCGACCGGACCTTGCCCGGGGTGTCGGCGCCTTCGAGGGTCGTCAGGTCGATCATCGAGATGGCCAGGTCGATGGCGTACGCCTTGGCCGTCGTCTTGATCGAGCGCGTACCGAGCGAGGCGGCGCGCGCCTCCAGGCCGACGGCGTCGACGCCGGGCAGCCCGTGGAGGAACCGGCGCAGCGAACTGTCGGACGCGGTCACGTCAGCGAGGGGGGCACCGCCCACGGCGGAGCCTGTGGGCGAGGGTGCAGTCGTGGGCATGGTCACCACATGAGCATATCTACGCGCGTAGCAGCATGTACAGGGGGCGGGTACCGGGCGAGCGGGCCGAGACGGGGGCGCGGCGCGCGGGTGCGGTGGGCGGGTACGCGCCGGTGCGGGGGCCCGCCGGGCGGGAGTCGTGCCGGGGGTACCGGTGGCGTACGGCAGAATCGAAACCATGACGAGTCCCGAGCAGCCCTCCGAGCCGACGTACGCAGAGCGCGTCTTCCGGTCGCCCGCCGCCATCGCGGGCGGTGCGCTGCTGCTCGCGCTGGGCGCGTGGATCGGGATCGACGCGGTGGTCCGGGGCCACGGCAGGACGCCGTGGCTCGCGCTCGCGGGCCTGCTGCTCGCCGTGCCGCTCGTGGTGGCCTTCACCATGCGGCCGGCGGTGTTCGCCAACGACGACCGGCTGCGGATCAGGAATCCGTTCCGTACGGTCGTGGTGCCGTGGGCGTCCGTGGCCGATGTGCGGGCCGGGTATTCGAGCGAGGTGTTCACCCGGGGCGGCGCGAAGTTCCAGCTGTGGGCGGTGCCGGTCTCGCTGAGGAAGCGCAAGCGCGCGGCGCGACGGCAGTCGCAGCGCGCGCACGACGATCCGAACAGCCGGACGTCGGTGAGCGCGGACGTGACCGACACACACGCGCGGACCGCCGGCGCGGACCACACCGTCGCGGGCCTGCGCGAGCAGGCGGAGCGCTGCGCGTCGCGCCCCGAGGCGCAGGGTGAGCCGCAGGTGCGGTGGGCGTACGAGGTGATGGGCCCGGCGCTGGCGGGGCTGGTGGTGCTGGTGGTGCTGCTCGCGACGGGGTGACCCGCTCGTCGGCCCTGCCGCACCGTGTGCCCGTTCCTGTCGTCGTCGGGCGGGGCGGAGGCGCTGGACACGGCCCCGGCCGGGCGGCGCGACCCTCCTTCACCGGGGTGGCGGCGATGATCGGGGCGCGATCGGGCCGGCCGTGGATGGTGTTGAGCACCGGACCGACGACGAGCAGGACGGCGAACACGTCAATCGACGGCGCGTTCCCTCAGCATCGAACCGCGAGTTGGTCGAACCGGACGAACGACACCGCCGACGAGTCTCCGACGGGATGCACCCGGACAGTCAGGAGCGGACCGGGCGTATCGTCCACGATCACCACCTCTGCCGTCTCCGGCGGTAGGTCGGCCGGCCACCCGGCGTCATCGGTCGGCTCGGCGGTGAGCAGTCTCGCGACCGTGCCGGCCAGGCCCACCTGGTCCGGCCGGATCCTCCGCCACCGCGGAGTTCCGCCGTCCGCGCGAATCACCATTTCCTCAGCGTATGCGTGCGCCGCCGCGACCTGATGCCGCGAGGCCGGCGACTCGGTGCGGAGGCAGCCGGCGCGTCGGAGTTGACGGCCGCGTTCCCGGTCGTCGACCCGGCCGAACTCGCCGCGCTCTACGGGGACATGTACACCGGGCGCGACCGCGTCGAGGAAGTCCACCCCGCCTTCAAGGCCGGGTGACAGGCCGGCAGCCCACCGGGACTCGGTGGCAGGCGAGAACAACCCCTCGGCGCCGACGGGTCCCTCGGCCGTGAGGCGATCCGGTGTCGACGTCGCTTCGCGATCGTCCACCGGCGCGGTGCGCGCCACCGGGCGTCCGCGTACGGGACGGCTCACCGAAGCCGTCC
>NZ_JBHUZM010000254.1:0-4959 GCF_042667665.1 Streptomyces sp. NPDC057307
GACAGGCCGACAGCCTGTCCGGCCCTCGACGTTCGGCCCCGACGCTTCGACGTCGGACCCGACGACAAAAGCGACGACAAACCGATGACAACGGGCGGATGTCGTGCCCGTACCGGCCGGTTAACTTCCCGAAAACTCCACCGACTTGGCATTGACGTGCTCACGTCTACGCGCGTCATCATGTGGGCATGCGAATCCCCCCACGAATCGCCCTCATCGGCGGCGCCGCCGCCCTCCTGTCCACCCTCCTCGTCGGCGGCACGGTCGCGACCACGGCCACCGCCGCCCCCCTCGCGGTCGGCGACATCTGCTACTCCGACCTGCCGTCCCAGGCGCACGACACCCTCGACCTGATCGACGCGGGCGGCCCCTACCCGTACCCGCAGGACGACGGGGTCTTCCAGAACCGCGAGGGCATCCTGCCGCAGCAGTCCACCGGCTACTACCACGAGTACACCGTCGAGACGCCCGGCTCTCCCGACCGCGGCGCGCGCCGCATCGTGACCGGCAACACCCAGCAGGACTACTACACCGCCGACCACTACGAGTCCTTCGACCTGGTCGACCACGGCTGCTGATCCCGCACCACCGCCGGTACGACGACAGACAGGTAGCCTCCGCCCCATGACTGTGACGTATGTGATCCCCGGGGCGGAGGTCACCGGCCTGGAGCGTTTCTGGGAGGTGATCGGCGAGGCCGTGAACGGCCCGGACGGCTACTTCGGCCGCAACCTCGACGCGTTCGCCGACTGCCTCGGCGGCGGCTACGGGACCCCGGACGACCGGGACTTCGTCATCGAGTGGCGCGACCACGACCTCTCGCGCCGCGCGCTCGGCCACGAGGAGACGGCGCGGCAGCTCCGGCTCCGGCTGGCGCGCGTGCCGGACGCCAACAGGGCTTTTGTGCAAGGGCAGTTGACCGAGGCCGAGGCCGGCCGTGGCAGCACGGTCTTCGACTGGCTCACGGAGATCATCGACGACCGCGCGCCGGGCGTACTGCGACTGCTCTGACCCCGCCGGGGCCGACCGCCGTGGCCCCACCATCAGGGCTTCACCGCCGTGCCCCCACCGCCAGGAGCTTCACCGGCCGCGGCAGCAGCCCGTCCAGCCTGCGCCGGACCGCCGCGTCCGGCAGCCGGCGCACCGCGTCGGCCGCCGTCTCTCGCGCGCGTCCGGTCACCGAACCGTCGGCGAGCAGGCGCGCCAGGGCGTCCACCGCCCGCGGATCCCGGCGCGCCGCGAGACCCCGCGCCGCCTCGGCCGCCGTGACCGCCACCGGGTCCCACAGCCGCGCCGCGAGTGCCTCGCGGACCGCGGGCGTGTCGGCGTCGGCCCCCGCCAGGGCCGTCGTCGCCCGCTCCCGCACCGTGTTGTCGAGGTCCGCGCTCAGCGCGATCAGCGCCCCGATCCCCGCCTCGTGAGCGTCCGGCACCAGAGCGGCCAGCGCGACGGCCACCCGGCGGCGTATCCCCACGTCGGGATGGTCGGTGTGCCGCAGGATCTCCGGCAGGGCGGCCGGCTCGCCCTGCTCCCCGAGCGCCGTCACACAGGCGCCGATCAGCTCCGCTGTGTCGGCGCCCGCGCACAACTCCCGCAGCGGCGGCACCGCGCGGGCCGCGAACGGCCTGCTCCCGTCCACCGCGCCCAGCCGCGCGAGTACGTCGGCGGCGAAGGCGCGACGCGGCGGGTCGTCGCTCGCGCACCAGGCGAGCGCCGCCTGGAACGACTCCTCGTCGCCGCGCCGCCACAGCGCGGCCACCGGCTCCCGCCAGCCGTCCCGGTCGGGCACCGCGCACCGCAGCGCCCGCGCCGCCAGTTCCTCGAACGGCGTCCGGACGCCCAGGGACTCCTCCAGCAGCGTGGCGATCGCCCCGTGCCCGGTCTGCCGCTCCAGGCTCGCCACCGGCACGCCGTCCTTCAGCGTCTCGACGACGATCGTCACCCCGCCGTCCTCCTCGATCCGGCGCACCACCGTCTCGTCCCCCGCACCCGCCATCGGCAGCAACTCGGCGTGCAGTTCGTGCTCCACCGCCTCCGGCGCGGTCCAGCGCCGCGCCTCGGCCAGCGCCTCCTCGCGCGCGCCCGCGCCGTGCCGCAGCAGGGCCCGCACGGTCGACGGCGAGCCGCGCCGGGCGGCCGTCACCAGAGGCGGCTCGCCGTCCGGGGCGCCGCCGCCGGGGCCGGGCAGGTCGGGGTCCGCGCCGCGCGCCAGCAGCGCCTCCACCGTGTCCGTGTGGCCCTGCCCGACGGCCCAGGCCAGCGCCGTGAAGCCGTACGCCTCGCGCCGGTCGGCCTGCGCGCCCGCCGCCAGCAACGCCAGCACCACCTCCGTATGACCCCCGCACGCGGCCCCGCACAGCGGCAGATCGCCGCCGTCGGGACCGCTGCCGCGCTCGGGGTCGGCGCCCGCCGCCAGCAGCAGCCGGACCGCGCCGGGTCCGTCGCTCACCGCGGCGGCGTAGAGGGCGCTCTGGCCGTCCTGATCGGTCGCCTCGGCGGGGACACCGGAGCGGAGCAGCGCGACGACAGCGTTGTCCCGGCCCTCGTACACGGCCGAGAACAGCTCGTCCCGCGCGCGGTCGGAGCCCGCTGTCCGCTCATTCGTCATACTTCGACCTTCGCTCGGGAAGGTCATTCACGCCAAATCGACAAAACGATGACCGTCTGTCACATGCGGTGAAGTCCCCTTCGGGGAGGGGCAGTTCAGGTGTCGCAGTCGAGCACGGTGTGACAGAGCTGGCACCGTGCCCGGACCCGGCCCCTGACCGGTACGCGGATGCGCTGATGGCAGGTGGGGCAGGGGAACGACACGCGCAGCCCGTCGGGAAGCGTCTCGAAGGCGTACGCGCGTCCCGCGTCGCCGGACCCGACACCGTGCCCGGCCCCGGACCTGGATCCGGACGCGGATCCGGCCCCGGACTCGCCGGGGTGGTCGAGCGCGTAACGCCGGTCCTTGGCGTACCGGTGCCGCCCCGACCAGCCCGCCGTGGTCAGCGGCGGCTGTTGCTCGTCCCGTACGGCCTGGGCCTTGCCCTTCGTGTACGCGGTGTAGCCCTGCGGGCTGGTGAACCAGATGCCCGGGTCCTCGTTGAACACGATGGCGCGCTTGGCCAGTACATAGCCGAACTCCTCCGGCGTCAGATAGCCGAGCTTCTGGCTGGAGTCCCGGTCCTCCCGGAACGCGTCGAGCAGCAGCCAGCCCGCGCCCAGATAGGTCGTCACGGTGTCGGTCAGGATCTCGTTGTCGCGGGTGCCGGGGAAGTCCAGCCCGAGCCGGTGCAGCAGGACATGGGTGATCTCGTGCGCGAGGGCGGCGCCGATGTCCCTGCGGTGCGTCCGGAAGCGGTCGTTGAGTTCGATGAAGTACTCCGGCCCCGCCGTCAGCTCGACGCTCGCCGCGTGCTCCATCTCGCGGAAGCTGACGATCATCCGGGCGTCCGGCAGATGCAGCTGCTGGACCAGCGCGCGGGCCACCCGCTGCACCCCGAGGTGCAGGTCGTCGGCATCGGCGAAGGCGACGTCGGCGGGCGCGACGCTGGTGTCGTACTGCCGGATGCCGTCGTCCGACAACCGGCGGTAGAGCGCCGTGACGGCGGCCCGCACGGTGTCGAGATGCGGATAGCCGTGTACGACCGGGCTGCCGTTCGTCGCGCCTCTGTCCGTCACGCCACTACCCCTTCGTAGGACGGTCGACCGTCCTCAACTGTACGGCGGCGGGCTCCGGACGGGCGGGCCGGCGGGGGCGGCGGCAGGCCACATCTCGGACCACATCGCGGACCGCCGTGTGGACCGCCGTGTGGACCGCCGCGCGGACCGCTCGGCGGACGCCGTACGCCGGTTGCCGGACACCGGGCGAGACCCGACCGTTCGGTTGGCTGAAACTTACATCTTGTGCCACGGCTGATTTCTTCCCCATAATCCGGATCACGCCGTGGCGGGCGGACGCGGGCGATCTTCGTTTTCTCGATCGTCGGTCGGCTTCGCCATGCGTACGGCACCCCCACGTGCTGAGCGTCATTCGTACACAGCTTCACGCACGACAGCCCCACGCAAGACAACGAAATGCACTGTTTCCCCCCACGAAAGGCAGTCAGTTGAGCTTCCTGCGTGCCCTCAAGAGATGTGCAGTCGTCGGCGCGGTCGTCCTCGCCGGTGTCAGCCTGCAGCCCACCACCGCGTCGGCCGCCCCCACCCCGGCCCCGCCGGTCGTCGGCGGTACCCCCGCCGAGCAGGGTGAATTCCCCTTCATGGTCCGCCTCTCCATGGGCTGCGGCGGCGCGCTCTACGAGCAGGACATCGTCCTGACCGCCGCCCACTGCGTCGACGGCTCCGGCCCCGACACCAGCATCACCGCCACGGCTGGCGTCGTGGACCTCCAGAGCCCGGACGCCGTCGAGGTCAACTCCACGGAGATCCTCCAGGCTCCCGGCTACAACGGCACCGGCAAGGACTGGGCGCTCATCAAGCTCGCCGAGCCGATCGACCTGCCCACGCTCGACATAGCCACGGACGACTCGTTCAACAGCGGCGAGTTCACCGTCGCCGGCTGGGGTGCGGCGACCGAGGGCGGTGCCCAGGAGCGGTACATGCTCAAGGCCAACGTCCCGTTCGTCTCCGACGCGGACTGCGAGGGCGCGTACGGCAGCAGCCTCGTCCCGTCCGAGGAGATCTGCGCCGGCTTCATCGACGAGGGCGGGGTCGACACCTGCCAGGGCGACTCCGGCGGCCCGATGTTCCGCGACAACGGCGCGGGCGGCTGGATCCAGGTCGGCATCGTCAGCTGGGGCCAGGGCTGCGCGCAGCCCGGCTTCCCGGGCGTCTACACCGAGGTGTCCACCTTCGCCGCCGACATCCAGTCGGCAGCGGCGGGTCTCTGACGAAGGGTCCACCGACGCGCGCTGAGCGCGTGACGTGACACCCATGAGGAGGGGTGGGTTCCCGGACCGACGGTCCGGGAAC
>NZ_JBHUZM010000255.1:0-4628 GCF_042667665.1 Streptomyces sp. NPDC057307
GGCTCCATCGGGCCCGCCCGGCGGTCGACGCGCTACAGCCCGAGCCTCGCCAGCACCTTGCCCCCGTCCAGGGCGCACGCGCCGTCCCCCGCGTGCGTCCAGGCCGCGGCGCACAGCGCCCGCAGCCCGTCCATGGCCGCCCCGTCCCCGTCGAGCACCAGGACATCGTCCCGTACGGCGGCGGTCCACCCGCCGCACCCGAACTCGCCGTCCCGGGCATCCACTTCGGGCTGCCCGGTCAGCAACCCCCGCAGATCCGCGTCCACATACGTCGGCCGGTGCTTCGGCTCGGCGGCCAGCAGCCGCGCCCCGTCCGTCACCCCGGTCAGCACCAGCAGCGAGTCCACCCCGCCGTTGAACGCGCCCTCGATGTCGGTGTCCAGCCGGTCCCCGACGACGATCGGCCGCTTCGCCCCCGTACGCAGCACGGTCTCCCGGTGCATCGGCGGCAGCGGCTTGCCCGCGACCTGCGGGTCGGCGCCCGTCGCGATCCGTACGACCTCGACGGCCGCCCCGTTGCCCGGCGCGATGCCGCGCGCGCTGGGAATGGTCAGGTCGGTGTTGGAAGCGAACCACGGCACACCGCGCGCGATCGCGTATCCGGCCTCGGCGAACCGCCCCCAGGCGAGGTCCGGCCCGCCGTAGCCCTGCGCCACGGCGGCCGGGTCGTCGTCGGCCGACTCCACCGGCTCAAGTCCCCGCTCGCGCAGGGCGACCCGCAGCCCCTCGCCACCGATCACCAGCACCCGCGCACCGGCCGGCACCTGCTCGGCGATCAGCCGCGCCACCGCCTGCGCCGATGTGATCACCTCGGCGGGCTCGGCGGGCACCCCCAGCTCCGTCAGATGCGCGGCGACGGCGTCCGGCGTCCGCAGCGCGTTGTTGGTGACGTACGCCAGGTGCATCCCGCCGTCCCGGGCCGTGATCAGCGAGTCGACGGCGTACCCGATGGCCTCGCCGCCCGCGTACACCACGCCGTCGAGATCCAGCAGAGCCGTGTCGTACGCCTCGTTCAGCGCCGTCGCGCTGCCGTCGGGCCTGGTCCTGCTCGGCTGACTCATCAGTCTCCCGCTCCCTCTTCCGCCCCGTGACCGGGCTCTCCCCCGATCATCGCTCATGCCCACGCCCGCATACGATGCGGAGATGAACACCACAGGACCGGCGGAGAAAGGTCTCCGCCTGATCCCGTTCCGCGGGCTGCGCTACGTCCCCGAGCGGGTGGGCAGCCTCGCCGCCGTGACCTCGCCGCCGTACGACGTCGTCGTCCGTCCCGACGGACTGCTCCACCTGGAGTCCGCCGACCCGCACAACATCGTCCGGCTGATCCTGCCCCAGGCCGCGACCGCCGCCGACCGGCACCGCCAGGCGGCGAGCACGCTCCGGCGCTGGCTCGCGGAAGGCGTCCTCGCACCGGACGCGGAACCGGCGTTGTACGTGTACGAGCAGCGCAAGGGCGACCTGCTCCAGCGTGGTGTGATCGGGGCCCTGGCCCTGTCCACGCCCGCCGAGGGTGTCGTCCTGCCGCACGAGGACGTGATGCCGGACATCGTCGAGGACCGCGCGGCGCTGATGCGGGCGACCGCCACCAATCTGGAGCCGCTGCTGCTCACGTACCGCAGCGAGGGCATCTCGACGGACAGCGCGGTCATCGGCACGACGACCGGCACGACGACCGGCACGACCGCCGTCGTCGAACGCACCGCGCGGCGCACGCCCCTGCTGTCCACCACCACCGAGGACGGCTTCAGCCACCGCCTGTGGTCGGTCACCGATCCCGCCGAACTGGCGGAGATCGAGGACGACCTGGCGGACCGTCAGGCGCTCATCGCCGACGGTCACCACCGGTGGGCGACCTATCTCCGGCTGCGCGACGAACACCCGCGGGGCGCGGCGGGCCCCTGGGCCTACGGCCTGGTCCTGCTGGTCGACACCGCCCGCCATCCCCTCCAGGTCAAGGCGATCCACCGGCTGCTGCACCGACTGCCGGTCGCGGACGCCCTGGCGGCGCTGAAGGCCGAACCGGGCTCCTTCCGGGTCCGCACGGCCGACGGCACACTGCCGGAGGCAGTCCAGGCCCTGGCCGAGGCGGCCACCGCCGGCAACGGCACGGCCAACGCCTTCCTGCTGGCGGGCGACGGCCGCTTCCACCTGATCGACCGCCCCGACCCGGCCCTCCTCGCCCGTACGGTGCCGGCCGACCGCCCGGAGGAGTGGCGCGCCCTCGACGCGACCGTGCTGCATTCCACGCTGCTCGACCACATCTGGCGAATCCCGGACGCGCCCGAGCACATCTCGTACATCCACGACACGGAAGCCGTGGTGGAGCAGGCGGAACGCCACGGCAGCACGGCGGTTCTGCTGCATCCGGTACGCGAAGAAGTCGTACGGGAGTTGGCGCGCCAGGCGGTCACGATGCCGCGCAAGTCGACGTCCTTCGGCCCGAAGCCGGCGACGGGCCTGGTGCTGCGGAGCCTCGCCGACGGCTGAGAGACGGACGAGAAACGAAAAAGAGGGCGGCACCCCCTGGTGGGGATGCCGCCCTCTTTCACGGTGCGGTCGTCGTCGGATCAGGACTTGTCGTTCTCCGGGTCCGACTCCTCGTCGGCGACGTCGTCGTCCTCGTCCAAGTCCACGAGAGCGTCCGTGTCGCCGGCGTCCTCGCCGTCGTGCTCGCCCGCGCCCTCGTCTTCGTCTTCGTCTTCGTCCACGTCGACGAACTGGACGCCGTCCAGAGCCGCGAGGCGGTCCGAGGCGTCCGTGGCGCCGTCCTTGTCGGCCTCCAGGGCCTTGGCGAACCAGTCGCGCGCCTCGTCCTCGCGCCCGGCCGACAGCAGCGCGTCGGCGTACGCGTAACGCAGACGCGCGGTCCACGGCTGTACGGAGTTGGAGCCCAGCTCCGGCCCCTGCAGGGTCACGATGGCGGCGTCGATCTGGCCCATGTCCCGGCGCGCACCGGCGGCGACCAGCCGCATCTCGACCTGGCCCGCCTTGTCGAGCTTCAGTACCTCGGGCTCACCGGCCATGGTCATGGCCCGCTCGGGACGGCCCAGGCCGCGCTCACAGTCCGCCATGACGGGCCACAGGTCGACGTTGCCCGTCATCCGCCGCGCCGCCCTGAACTCGGCGAGCGCCTCGCCGTACTTCTGCGTCGCGTACGCGGCGAAGCCGGCGGCCTCGCGCACGGCGGCGACCCTGGAGGCGAGCCGCAGTGCCACGCGCGAATAGGCGTAAGCCTGGTCGGGGTCCTCGTCGATGAGGTTGGCGACCATGACGAGGTTCTTGGCGACGTCGTCGGCGAGCGTCTTGGGCAGGCTCATCAGCTCCTGCCGCACCGCCTTGTCGATCTCCTCGCCGGTGACGTCCTCGGGGATCGGCAGCCGCTTGATGGGCTCCCGGTCCCGATCCCGGTCACGGTCGTCACGACGCCCGTATCCACCGCGATCGTCACGGTCGTCCCGCCCGCGGAACCCGCCACGCTCCCGGTCGTCACGTCGGCCGTAACTGCCGCCACTGCCGCTGGGGCGACCGCCGCCGGTGGGCCTGCCACCGCGGTCGCCACGGTCGTCGTCACGGCGCGGACCACTCGGCCGGTCGTCACGACGGAACGAGGGACGCTCATCGCGACGGTCGTCACGCCGGGGACCACTGGGACGCTCGTCGCGTCCACGGAACCCACCGCCACCACCACCGGTGCTGGGACGGCCACCACTCGTAGGACGACCGCCGCTGCTGGGGCGGCCGCCGCTGGTGGGACGACCGCTGCTGGTGGGCCTGCCGCCACGGTCGCCACGGTCGTCGTCACGGCGCGGACCACTCGGCCGGTCGTCACGACGGAAGGAAGGGCGCTCATCGCGACGGTCGTCGCGGCGCGGACCACTGGGACGCTCATCACGCCCACGGAACCCACCACCACTACCGCCGGAGCTGGGACGACCACCGCCGGTGGGCCTGCCACCACGGTCGTCGGTACGGCGCGGCCCGCTGGGGCGCTCGTCGCGCCCACGGAACCCGCCACCGCCACCACCGGAGTTGCCGGCCGGACGGCCACCGCCAGTGGGGCGGCCACCGCCGACGGGACGCCCGCCACCGGTCGGACGACCACCACGGTCGTCGTCACGATCCCTACGCGGACCGCTCGGGCGGTCGTCGCGACGGGAGGTGGGGCGCTCCTCGCGCCCACGGAAGCCACCGCCACCGCCGGAGCTACTGGTCGGACGGCCACCACTCGCGGGTCGTCCACCACCGGTGGGTCGACCACCGCTGGTCGGACGACCGCCACTCGCGGGACGACCACCGCTGCGGTTGTCGCTTCGGGCTACGTAGTCACCGACGCCGCCGCCTTTGCCGGTGGGACGACCGCCACGGGAACCGCTCCGGTCACCACCGTCACCGTCCCTACGACGTGATTCGCGCTCCGGACGGTCGTCGGGAGAGTTGGGGGACATCGGCACGGCTCCTGTCTTCGGGTACCACAGTCATTCTCACGCAGCCGGCGATCGGCCGCGCTTCCTACAAAGCGGAGAAAACAAAAAAGACCCCTGGTCCAGCGTGAACGCTGGACCAGGGGTCCATGAAAGATTGTTCGGCGGCGTCCTACTCTCCCACAGGGTCCCCCCTGCAGTACCATC
>NZ_JBHUZM010000256.1:0-4614 GCF_042667665.1 Streptomyces sp. NPDC057307
CCTCCCTTTGTTGGGGGCTCGGTTCGCCTCCGGGGCGCTCTGTGCCCCTGTCGGTGTTGATGGGAGACCGTGCTCGGTCCGCTCGTTCCTCACGGACCTCCGCGCGCTCTCCCTTTCGACAGCGGCGCGCCCCTTCGGCTCACTCGCCCCGGCCGCCCCGAATTCGTCCGTGTGGGCGCCTTGTCGGGGGACGCTCGCGCGGCGGCGGGGGGTGAAGGGGCGTTCCGGTGTTCGGTGGCCGGACGACGACCGGAGGCCGACCGTTCGGTTGGCCGAGATTCATATCTTGTGGGGCCGCTCCTGCCCTCCGGATAATCCGGATCGCGTTCCTGTCGGGCTCATGCCAACGTCGTGCAACGCGCGTCGACCCGTGTGCCCTACAGGAGCTCAATCCCTCAAGCCCCCACGAAAGGCAGACCGTTGAGCATTCAGGGTGTCCTCAAGAGATGCGTCGCTGCCGGCGCTGTCATGCTCGCCGCCATCAGCCTCCAGACCACCGCCCACGCCGCGCCCGTGCCGGACGCGCCCAAGACGCAGGCCGCCGCCCCCCTCGCGCCGCCCGTCGTCGGCGGCACGCGCGCCGCCCAGGGTGAGTTCCCCTTCATGGTCCGTCTCTCCATGGGCTGTGGCGGCTCCCTGTACTCGCCCACCGTCGTGCTCACCGCGGCGCACTGTGTGAGCGGATCCGGCAACAACACCAGCATCACCGCCACCGCCGGTGTCGTGGACCTCCAGAGCTCCAGCGCCATCAAGGTCCGCTCCACCAAGGTCCTCCAGGCCCCCGGCTACAACGGCACGGGCAAGGACTGGGCGCTCATCAAGCTCGCCACGCCCATCAACCTGCCGACCCTGAAGATCGCCACCACCACGGCGTACAACAACGGCAACTTCACCGTCGCCGGCTGGGGTGCGGCCACCGAGGGCGGCGCCCAGCAGCGCTACCTCCTCAAGGCCACCGTCCCGTTCGTCTCCGACGCCACCTGCAACTCGAACTACGGCGGCCAGCTCATCGCCTCCGAAGAGATCTGCGCCGGCTTCGCCGCCGGCGGCACGGACACCTGCCAGGGTGACTCCGGCGGCCCGATGTTCCGCAAGGACAACGCGGGCGCCTTCATCCAGGTCGGCATCGTGAGCTGGGGCAACGGCTGCGCCCGGCCCAACTACCCCGGTGTCTACACCGAGGTCTCCACCTTCGCCTCCGCCATCGCGTCGGCCGCCTCCACTCTCTGATCAGGTCTGACCTGAACGTGTGACCCGCAGGGGCGGGACAGGTCACGGACACGCCGTCGGCGCGTTAGTCCAAGACCTGTCCCGCCTTTGTCCATGGGCGCACCCGCTCCTCGCGACGCAGATTGACGTGCACGGAACACCGTGGACGAAGAGGAGCGACGTGTACGCCAACGCAAGCGACCGAGGCCCCCGCCGCAGAACCGTCGTGGCCGCCACCGCACTCGTGGGGGCGGGCGCCGCCCTCGTCGCTCCGGGCGGCGCCTTCGCGGCCGGTACGGGAGCACCCACCACGCCCGCGCCCGCCCCCGGCACCCGCGAGACCGTCCTGCGCTCCCGCGAGCTGGAGGTCCGCGTCGACAGCGGCTTCCCGCGCGTCGTGTCGTACACCGACCGCGGCACCCGCGCCGTCCTGCACGGGCGGAGCGCCACCGTCACCGGCGTCCTCGTCGACGGGGCGCCGCACACCCCACGGGTCGCCACCCGGCCCGCCGGACGTGGCCGGATCTCGTACACCCTCACCTTCGACGGCGGCACCGAGATCGACGTCGAGATCGCCGTCGACGGCCGGCGCGTCGACTGGCGCGTCACCCGCGTCGCGGACACCGAGGCCCTGCGCGTCGGCACCCTGGAGGTGCCCGAACTCGCCCTGCTCTCCGTACGGAGCGACCAGAGCGGCGCGACACTCCTGGCGGCCCGCGTCGAGATCGACAAGGCCAAGAGCGGCGACACCCTCGTCCGGGTCACCCCCGACACCCCCGCGAAGGCGGCGGCGGGCTGCGCGTACGCCGTCGTGGCGCACGACGGGCTCGGCGGCGCGATCGAGACCAACACCGTGTACGACCGGCCCGGCACCGGCACCACCTGGGAGAACGGCCGCCTGTGGCACCGCACCGAGCGCCGGGACGGCGTCGTCGAGGCCCAACTGCGCTGCGGCCAGTGGACACACCGCGCCGCCACCTCACCGGTGGACGCCACCGAACCCCTCCCGTACGCCACGGTGATCGTCACCCCCGGCCGGGGCGGCGACGGCACCGTCGACTGGCAGGACGCCGCCGTCGCCTTCCGCGACATCATGGTCACCCCGCTCGGCGCCGACGAACAGCACCTGCGGGTCGTCCCGCACATCCCCTTCAACTTCGCCAGCCAGGCCACCAACCCCTTCCTCGCCACCCTCGACCAGGTCAAGCGGATCTCACTGGCCACCGACGGGCTGCGCCAGTACACCCTCCTCAAGGGCTACCAGTCCGAGGGCCACGACTCGGCGCACCCCGACTACGCCGGAAACCACAACACCCGCGCCGGCGGCCTCGCCGACCTCAACACCCTCCTCAAGGAGGGCGCGAAGTGGCACAGCGACTTCGGCGTCCACGTCAACGCCACCGAGTCCTACCCCGTCGCGAACGCCTTCTCCGAGACACTCGTCGACAAGACCGACGAACAGTGGGACTGGCTCGACCAGAGCTACCGCATCGACGCCCGCCGCGACCTCGTCTCCGGCGACATCGTCAAACGCTTCCAGGACCTGCGCGACGAGACCCACCCCGCCCTCAACACCCTCTACATCGACGTCTTCCGCGAGTCCGGCTGGAACTCCGACCGGCTCCAGCGCGCCCTGCGCGACCAGGGCTGGCACATCACCACCGAATGGGGCCACGGCCTGGAGCGCTCGGCGCTCTGGTCGCACTGGGCCACCGAGACCGACTACGGCGCCGACACCTCACGCGGCGTCAACTCCCAGCTCATCCGCTTCATCCGCAACCACCAGAAGGACGTCTTCGCCGACAAGTGGCCCACCCTGCTCGGCATCCCGCGCACCGGCAACTTCGAGGGCTGGGTCGGCAAGACCGACTGGAACGTCTTCTACGACCTGATCTGGACCGACTCGCTGCCCGCCAAGTACCTCCAGGCGTACCCGATCCGGCGCTGGACCGAGCACGAGATCAGCTTCGCCGGGCCGACGGACACCGTCGTCAGCGACGCCGACGGCACCCGCCGCATCACCACCGACGGGCGGCTCGTGTACGACGACGGGACCTACCTGCTGCCCTGGGAGCCGCGCGAGGCCCGGAACCCGGCCAAGCTCTACCACTACAACCCCGTCGGCGGCCCCACCCGGTGGCAGCTGCCACGCGGCTGGGCGGGCCGCTCCCGTACAGCCCTGTACCGCCTCACCGACCAGGGCCGAGAGCACGTCGCCGACCTGCCAGTCCAGGGCGGCAAGGTCACCGTCGACGCCGTGGCCGGGCAGCCGTACGTGCTCTACCCCGCCCGCGTACGCGACACCCCCGACCCGCACTGGGGGCAGGCCACCCCGGTCCACGACCCCGGCTTCAACTCCGGCTCGACGGACGGCTGGCAGGTGACGGGCGGCCCGGCGCGCGTCGAGCTGAGCGCCCTCGGCGACTACGAACTGGTCATCGGCGCCGGCGGCGCGGCCTCCGTAGGACAGCGCCTCGAACGCCTCGCACCGGGCACGTACGCCGCGTCCGTACAGGTCGAGGTCGGCAGGACGGCGGGGGAGCGGCGCCGGGCCGCCCTGGAGGTCCGTACGTCCGACGGCGTGACGGCGGCCAACTGGACCGAGACCTCCACGGCGGGCAACTACGTCGCCGCCGACCGCAAGCACGGCACCCGCTTCCAAAGGATGTTCACCCACTTCACCGTCCCGGAGCGCGGCGGCCCCGTCGACCTCCGGCTGACAGCCGGCGCGGGCGAGGCACGCGTGCGGTTCGACAACGTACGCGTCGTCGGCGCACACCGCTCCACCCGGCCCGGCGCGCTGGCCTTCGAGGACTTCCAGCACGTCCCCCAGGGCTGGGGCGTCTTCGTGAAGGGCGACGCGGGCGGCGCCACCGACCCACGCACCCATGTCGCCCAGCGGCACGCGCCGTTCACCCAGCGCGGCTGGAACGGCAAGGCGATCGACGACGTCATCGACGGCACCGAATCGCTCAAGTCACGCGGCGAGAACGACGGACTGGTGTACCGCACGGTGCCGCACACCGTCCGCTTCGAACCGGGCACGCGCTACCGCGTCACCTTCCGCCACGAGAACGAGAAGGCCGGGCAGTACGCCTGGATCACGGCCGTGGACGAACCGGGGGAGCGGGAGCTGTCACGTACGGAGCTGCCCGTCGCGACCGAACCGACCGTCCTGAGCTACGAGTTCACCGCCCCGGACGACGGGGAGGCGTGGGTGGGACTGCGCAAGGTGGGCGACGACGGCACGGCCGAGTTCGTACTCGACGCGTTCGAAGTACGAGAGGTGTGACCGGCGCCGGGGGGGGCCCCCCCCGGGGCCCCCCCGCCCGGGCCCCCCACCCCCCCCCGAAAAGCCCCCCACCCCCCCCCCCCCCCGCCCACCCCCCCACCACCTTGCGCCCC
>NZ_JBHUZM010000257.1:0-4266 GCF_042667665.1 Streptomyces sp. NPDC057307
GCACGGGGAGTTCGTACTCCCCGGGCCCCTTCGTGTCGTCCGACGGGCACGCCGCCGCCGCTCAGCCGAGCCGTTTGACGGCGGCCTCCACGCGTTCGTCGGTCGCCGTGAGGGCGACGCGTACGAAACGGTCGCCGGCGGGCCCGTAGAAGTCCCCGGGCGCCACCAGGACCCCCAGCTCCGCCAGATGGGCCACCGTCCGCCAGCACGGCTCGTCACGGGTCGCCCAGAGGTACAGGCTCGCCTCGCTGTGCTCGATCCGGAAGCCGTGGCCCTCCAGGGCCGCCCGCAGGGCGGTGCGGCGGGCGACGTACCGCGCGCGCTGCTGGGCCACATGGGTGTCGTCGCCCAGCGCCGCGACGGTCGCCGCCTGCACCGGGGCCGGCGTCATCATGCCGCCGTGCTTGCGGATCTGGAGCAGCTCGCCCAGGACGGCCGCGTCGCCCACGAGGAAGGCCGCGCGGTAGCCGGCCAGGTTGGAGCGCTTGGAGAGCGAGTGGACGGCCACGACGCCCTCGTACGAGCCGCCGCAGACGTCCGGGTGGAGCACGGAGACGGGCTCGGCCTCCCAGCCGAGTTCCAGGTAGCACTCGTCGCTGAAGAGCAGCACGCCGTGCTCACGGGCCCAGGCGACGATCCGGGTCAGTTCGGCCTTGTCCAGGACCCGGCCGGTCGGGTTCGACGGCGAGTTCAGCCAGAGCAGCTTCAGGCCCGCCGGGTCGAGTTCGGTCGGGTCTTCGTAGGAGACGGGCTCCGCGCCGCACAGCCGGGCACCCACCTCGTACGTCGGGTAGGCCAGCCGCGGATACGCGACCCGGTCACCGGCGCCGAGACCGAGCTGGGTCGGCAGCCAGGCCACCAGCTCCTTGGAGCCGACCACCGGAAGGACGTTGGTGTGCGCGACGTCGCGCGCGCCGAGCCGCCGTTCGGCCCAGCCCGTCAGCGCGTCGCGCAGCTCGGCCGTGCCCCACACCGTGGGATAGCCCGGCGAGTTCGCCGCGGCGACCAGGGCCCGCTGGATCAGGTCGGGGACCGGATCGACCGGGGTCCCGACGGACAGGTCCACGATGCCGTCCGGATGGGCGGCCGCTGTCGCCTTGTAGGGCTCCAGCTTGTCCCAGGGGAAGACCGGAAGTCGCGAAGAGACTGCGGACACGGTGCTCACTTTCTCGACAGTGCTCATGGGTCGCCCACTTGTCGGTACGACGGGGAAACACCTCGGTCCCGTACGGCGAGGTGCCGTACGGGACCGGGACCGCGCCTGTCAGTCGTTCTGGGGCTGAGGCGGCAGTGCGGCGATGAAGGGGTGGTCGCGCTCGATGAGACCGAGCTTGGACGCGCCACCGGGGGAACCGAGCTCGTCGAAGAACTCCACGTTCGCCTTGTAGTAGTCCTTCCACTCCTCCGGAGTGTCGTCCTCGTAGAAGATTGCCTCGACCGGGCAAACCGGCTCACAGGCGCCACAGTCGACGCATTCGTCCGGGTGGATGTACAAGGACCGGGAGCCCTCGTAGATGCAGTCGACCGGGCACTCTTCGATGCACGCCTTGTCCTTGAGATCCACACAAGGCTGCGCGATGACGTAGGTCACGCTGTCGTTCCTCCTCGATAGGGCGCGGCGGGCCATCTGCGGCTCCGTCCACGGGCGCGCGGGAGCGCGGCGTCGTCGATGCCCGCACCTAGTATCTCCGTTCCTGGGCACGATCCGCACAGGAGGGGCGCACAGAGCTGTGGAATTCACAACCGGAGGACGGCTGGAGGTCCGGATCACCCCCGCCGACGTGGGAAAACGTGTGTCTGTCCGCCGTTTGACCGGCGCCGTCGACGGCGCGGAGAAGTTCACCGACACGGTCGGTGTTCTCACATCCTGGGACGACAATGTGGTCCTCATCACACGACGCACGGGAGAGACCGTCCGGATAGCGGAATCCTCGCTCGTCGCGGGCAAGGTCGTTCCGGCCGCGCCGGCGCGGCGCCGGGGTCCCGCCGCCTCCTTCCGGGAGCTGGCCCGGGTGGCCGCGCGCGCGTGGCAGCCGGTGGAGAGCGAGGCGCTGGGCGAGTGGGAGCTGCGGGCGTCCGCAGGATTCACCCGGCGCGCCAACTCGGTGCTGCCGCTGGGCGAGCCGGGAATGCCTCTGGACGAGGCTCTGGGGCGCGTACGGCGCTGGTACGACCGGCGAGGGCTGCCCGCGTACATCCAGACGGCCACGGGCGCGGAGGGGACGCAGGAGCTGCTCTGCGCGGAGCTTGAGGCACGGGGCTGGCGGCGGGAGGTCACGGCCGAGCTGCGCGTCGGCGCGCTGGCGCCGCTGGTGGACGCGGGGCCGGACGAGGACTCCGCCGCGCGCGTACGGCTCGACCGCGCCTGCGACGAGGCGTGGCTGCGCCGCTACCAGCGCTTCGACGAGCCCGGTCCGCACGTACTGCGGGTACTCGGCAGCGGGCCGTCCGTGTGGTTCGCGTCGGTCGCCGGCGACGACGGGGTGCCGGCCGCGATCGGCCGATGTGTCGTGGACGGGCGCTGGGCGGGCTTCATGGCCGTCGAGGTCGATCCCGCGCGACGGCGGCAGGGGCTGGCGAGCGCGGTGATGCGCGCGCTCGCCGCGCGCGCTCTTGAGGAGGGCGCGTCGGCCGGGTGGCTGCAGGTCGAGTCGGACAACGAGGCGGCGGGCGCGCTGTACGACGGCATGGGCTTCGCCACGCATCACCGGTACCACCACTTCCGAGCCGCGTGAGGAGCGACGGACCGGCCATGGAACCTCAACCGCCCCTGCCCGACCGCCGGAGCCGGTTCGCCGCCGAGGCGCGCGCGGAGCGGCCCGACGTCGCGCTGCTCTGCCTCCTCATCGGTACGGAGGCGGACCCGGCGCTGGACGAGGCCGGGCTCGACGCGGCGCAGATCGAACTCGACCGGCTGGCCGGGATGCTGCCCTTCGGCCTCACCGGCCCGCGCGCCTGGGCCGCCGCGCTGGCGGACCTGCTGGGCGCGCGCCTCGGCTTCCGGGGCACGCCGGGCGAGTACGGGCGCCTGGAAGCGTCACTGCTGCACGAAGTCCTGCGCCGCAGGCGCGGGTTGCCGATCCTGCTGTCCGTGCTGTGGACCGAGGTCGCGCGCCGCGCGGGGGCGCCGGTGTACGGGGTGGCCCTGCCCGGTCACTTCGTCGTCGGCCTCGGGTCGCCCGAGGAGCCCGACGAGCGGGTCCTGGTGGACCCGTACGCGGGCGGCAGGCTCCTGACCCGGCAGGACACCGAGACGCTGGTGACGGGGGCGACAGGGGCCCCTCTGGAGCCGTCGATGCTGCGCCCGGCGGAACCGCTCCACGTCGTGGTCCGCATCCTGAACAACATCCGCGCGTGGGCGGCGACGCGCCCCGAACGCGGCGATGTCGCGCTGTGGGCGGTCGAACTCAGCCTCCTGCTCCCGTCCCACCCGGCCCGCCTCCGCTACGAACGCGCCCAACTGCTGGTGCGGCGGGGAGATTTCCTGACGGGGGCGGCGGAGATGGACGAGTACGCGGAGGTGGTGTCGGCGGTGGAACCGTCGACGGCGGAGGCGATCCGCCACAAGGCGCGGGCGGCGCGGGCGATGCTGAACTGAGCGGGGGCGTGTGGCGGCGCCGCGCGGGACGTGCCGCCCGGCTGTCCGCGCCCCTGCCCGGGTCGGCCCGCTTGGTTGCGCTGTGACGCCGAACGCGGGGGCGTGGCCGCCCGGTGGGTCGGGTGACGGACCGCGTGCGCGGCATGGCGTTCGGCCGTCGGCGAGCCGACCGGGGCCGGCCCGGCCGGGTCATGTGACCTCGACCGCTGGACAGGACACGTCCGCGCGGGCCGTCGAGCGGTCGCGTACGCGACACAGCGGGGGGGGGCGCGTCCGCCGCATGGCGTTCGGCCGTCGGCGAGCCGGAGCACAGCCGCCCACCCCACGGAGGGCGGCCGGTGGCCGGGCGTGCCGACCGTAGTCGGCCCAGGTCGGGTCATGTGACCTCGACCGCTGGACCGGACGCGTCCGCGCGGACCATCAAGCGGTCACGTACGCGACACGGCGCCCGCGGCCACGGAGACGCGGCCAGCCACCACCAGACGGAAGCCCCCACCTCTACGCCGGGCCGGACGCGGGGGCCGCGCACGCCGCATGGCGTTCGGCCGTCGGCGAGCCGGAACCCTTGCCACCCGGCGGGCCGCCCCCGTACCGAACTTCGAACTCCGACACATGGCCGGCCCGCCGGCACACGGACACGGCCCGCCCCCGGCGCCGGAGTCCGGCGG
>NZ_JBHUZM010000258.1:0-4143 GCF_042667665.1 Streptomyces sp. NPDC057307
CGTCCAACTGGCCGCGGCCGGCGTATGGGGCCTGGCACTGGCCGGCTTCGGCCTGGCCGGGCCGCTGTGGCTGGCGCTCGCCTGTCTGGCCGTTGCCGGGGCGGCCGACACGGTGTCCGTGATCACCCGCAGCGCGCTGATCCAGTTGGAGACCCCGGACGCGTACCGGGGGCGGGTCTCCTCCGTGGAGCACGTGATCGGTGTCGCGGGCCCGGAACTCGGCAACTTCCGAGGCGGTCTGGTCGCGTCGGTGACCTCCGCTCCCTTCTCCCTGGTCACCGGCGGCCTGTCCGCCGCGCTCGCGATCGCGGTCGTGGCCGCGGTCAACGCCCCGCTGCGCGCCTACCGCACACCGTCTCCCGCACCGCCGGTACCCGCAGCCCCACTGGTGCCACTCGCCACCGAGCCGACTTCAAGCGCGCAGGCGTGAGACCGAGCCGCGACGGCGGTCCTACCGCCCGGCCGCCAGGCTCCCGCTGCGCGTGAGTTTCGCGTACCAGTGGGCACTGGCCTTGGGGATGCGCCGCTGGGTGGCGTAGTCGACGTACACGGCGCCGAAGCGCCTGCTGTAGCCGTAGCCCCACTCGTAGTTGTCCAGCAGCGACCACAGGAAGTAGCCGCGTACGTCGGCTCCCGACTCGATGGCGCTGTGTACGGCGGCGAGGTGGTCCCGCAGATAGTCGATCCGCTCCGGATCGTGGACCTCGCCGTCGGGGTTGGCGTAGTCGTCGAAGGCCGCACCGTTCTCGGTGATCATCAGCGGCAGTTCCGGGTGGTCCCGGCGTACCCGCATCAGCAGCTCGTACAGGCCCTGCGGGTCGATCGTCCAGCCCATGGCGGTCCGGGGTCCGGGCGTCTGGTGGAAGGCGACGTCGTCGGCGGCGGGCCAGGGGCTGTGGTCGCTCACACCGTGTCCGTCCGACCGGTGGGCGGGCGGTCCCTCGTGGTGGGAGACGAGCGTCGGCGAGTAGTAGTTGACACCGAGGAAGTCCAGCGGCCTGTTGATGAGCGCGGTGTCGCCGTCCTGGACGAAGGACCAGTCGGTGAGTGACGAGGTGTCGGCCACGACATCCTCGGGATAGGCGCCGTCCAGCATGGGTCCCGTGAAGATCCGGTTGGCGAGGCCGTCGATCCGGCGGGCCGCGTCGCGGTCCGCCGCGCTGTCGGTCAGGGGCCGTACGTGATGGAGGTTGAGCGTGACGGACAGCCGCGCGTCCGCGGGGAGCCGGTCGCGCAACGCCTGGACCGCGAGGCCGTGGCCGAGGTTGAGGTGGTGGGCGGCGCGCAGGGCGTCGACGGGGTCGGTACGGCCGGGGGCGTGCACGCCGGAGCCGTAACCCAGGAACGCGCTGCACCAGGGCTCGTTCAGCGTCGTCCATGTCTTGACGCGGTCGCCGAGCGCGTCGGCGACGAGGGCCGCGTACTCCGCGAACCGCTCCGCCGTACGGCGCTCGGGCCAGCCGCCCGCCTCTTCCAGATGCTGCGGAAGGTCCCAGTGGTAGAGGGTGACGACCGGTTCGATGCCCTTGGCGAGGAGGTCGTCGGTGAGGCGGCGGTAGAAGTCGAGCCCTTCCTGGGAGGCGGGGCCGCTGCCGGTGGGCTGTACGCGCGGCCAGGAGACCGAGAAGCGGTAGGCGCCGACGCCGAGGTCGGACATGAGCGCGGTGTCCTCGCGCCAGCGGTGGTAGTGGTCGGCGGCGATGTCGCCGGTGTCGCCGTTGCGGATCTTGCCGGGGGTACGGGAGTAGACGTCCCAGATGGAGGGGGTGCGGCCGGCTTCCCTTGCGGCGCCTTCGATCTGGTAGGCGGCTGTCGCGGTGCCCCAGAGGAACTCGGGCGGAAAGACTCGTACGGAGACGGAGGGGGATGTGGCCACGAGGGTCCCTTTCAGGAGTTGAACTGTGTGCCGTGTGCTACGTGCTGTGCGCTGTGTGTTGCGCGTGGGGAGAGGCGGGACTTTTGCGGACACGGCCCAGGGCCGGCGGGTCAGCCCTTGACCGCTCCCTGCATGATCCCGCCGACTATCTGGCGGCCGAAGACGATGAACATCACCAACAGCGGCAGGGTGCCGAGCAGCGCGCCCGCCATGATCACGGACTGGTCGCGCACATAGCCCGCGCTGAGCTGGGTGAGGGCGACGGGAACGGTGGGGTTGGTCATGTCGAGCGCGATGAACGGCCAGAAGAAGTCGTTCCACGCGTGCACGAACGTGATCATGAAGAGGACGGCCATGGGCGGCCGGGCGATCGGCAGCACGATGCTCCAGAAGATACGGAGTGAGTGCGCGCCGTCCAGGCGCCCGGCCTCGATGAGTTCGTCGGGCAGCGCCTCCTTGAGGTACTGCCGCATGAAGAACACCCCGACGGCGCTGACCAGTGTCGGGAAGATGACCGACGGCAGGGTCTGCCCCCAGCCCAGCTCGGCCATCATCATGAACAGCGGTACGACTCCGAGCTGCGGCGGCACCATCATCGTCCCGATGACCAACAGCAGAAGGAGGTTGCGTCCCCGGAAGCGCAGCTTGGCGAAAGCGAAGCCGGCCAGGGTGGCGAAGAAGACCGTCGACAGGGCGATGGCACCGGCGACGATCAGGCTGTTGAGCATCGCCTTGCCCATCGCGGCGTCCTGCCAGGCGATCCCGAGGTTCTTGAGGAGATTCGGGCCCGGCAGGAACGGCGGCGGGGTCTGCGACACACGGGTGTTGTCGGTGGAGGCGGCCACGACCGTCCAGTACAGCGGAAAGAGCGAGACGAGCGCGGCGAGGCCGAGCAGGAGGTAGGCGAGCGGTCCCGCGTGGTGGGTGCGGCCCGCGCCGGGGCGCAGCGCGCGGCGGATCCGGAGGCGGCCGGAGGGTGTGGGCGCCTTGGGCGCGCGGTCGCGTGCGTCCGCCCGGACGGGCGCGGTGTCGATGGTCATACGGCGGCTGCTCCCTGGTCAGGACGTGGCGGACGGCGTGGACGTGGGCTGCTTCTTCGGGGCCGTGGCAGCCCGCGAGCGGCGTGTCGCGAGGCCCTTGACGACGCGTTGGAGGACGAAGACGAGGACGAGGATCAGGAACATCGCCCAGGCGATCGTCGCGGCGCGGCCCATCTGATAGTTCTTCCAGCCCTCTTCGTAGAGGAGCAGCCCCAGCGTCTGGTACTGGTTGTCGGCGCCCCCGCTGATGCCGTTCGGCCCCTGGCCGAAGATCAGCGGCTCGCCGAAGAGCTGGGTCGCGCCGATCGTGGACAGCACGATGGTGAAGACGATCGTGGCGCTGATGCCGGGGATCGTGACCTGGCGGAACTGCTGCCAGCGTGACGCGCCGTCGATGGCCGCCGCCTCGTACAGGTCCCTCGGTATCGCCTGCATCGCCGCCAGGTAGAGCAGCGCGTTGTAGCCGGTCCAGCGCCAGATGACGATGGCGGAGATGGCGAACTGGGCGGGCCATTTCTGGTTCTCCCAGTCGACGTTCTCGATCCCGAAGAAGCTCAGACCCCAGTTGATCATGCCGAAGTCACGCTCGAAGAGCATGGTGAAGACGAGCGCGGCGGCGGCGATGGAGGTGGCGTACGGGGTGAGTACGGCGACCCGGAAGAACGTCGAGCCACGAAGCCGGTAGTTGAGGAGATGGGCGAGGACCAGTGCCATCAGGAGCTGCGGGACGGTGGAGATGACACCGATGGTGAAGGTGTTGGTCAGCGCGTTCCAGAACCGGTCGTCGTCGATGAGTTCGGTGAAGTTGGCGAGTCCTCGCCACTCCATCGTGTCCAGGGTGGACAGCTCGACGCGGTGCAGCGAGATCCAGAAGGTGTAGATGAGCGGGTAGAGGCCGAAGGCGCCGAAGATGAGGAAGAACGGGGCGATGAAGGCGTACGGCACCGCTCGCACGTCCAGCCGGTGCAGGATGTTGCGTCGCGACTGGCCGGCGGTTGCGCCGCGGCCGGCGCCGCCCTTCCCGCCGGAGCCGTCCGGTTTCGGGGGCGGCTGCCCGTCGGTGCGGGCTGCCGGGGTGGAGGTGGCCACGCGGGCGTCCTTCCTTGAGGTCTGGGTCGGTGGGAGCGGTTCCGTGGAATCCGTGGAACAGGCGTACGCGGGAAGGGAGTTACGCGGGGGGCGGGGCGGGGGGGCGGGTCCCGGCGGCCGGGCCGGTCAGGTGACACC
>NZ_JBHUZM010000259.1:0-4091 GCF_042667665.1 Streptomyces sp. NPDC057307
TCGCCGCGCGACACCCTGAGCCTCCCCGAGGCCCTGGGAGTCGGCGTACGGGCCCCGTCCCACGGCCCCGACGGCGCGCGTCAGGACTGGCTACCCCCTGGGTATTCGGGTAGATACGGACGAGTAGTACCGGCCGGTACCTTTCCCACCAGGGCGACAGGACAGCGCCTTGGCCGGTCGGGCCCATCGACCCGACGTTCGCGGCGAGGTGAGTTCCCGATGTCCGCTCCATCCGATTCATTCGACACGGCCCAGATCCCGGAGCCCAAGGTCTCCGAGCGCGAAGCACGACAGGTGGCCGAGGCCGCCCGTGAGCAGGGCTGGCGCAAGCCGAGCTTCGCCAAGGAACTGTTCCTCGGCCGTTTCCGGCTCGATCTCATCCACCCCCACCCCGCACCCCCGGCGGAGGACGTACGGCGCGGAGAAGCCTTCCTGGCCACGTTGCGCGAGTTCTGTGAGACGAGGATCGACGGGGCGCGGATCGAGCGCGAGGCGCGCATCCCCGACGAGGTGGTCAACGGCCTCAAGGAACTCGGCGCCTTCGGCATGAAGATCGACCGGAAGTACGGCGGCCTCGGCCTCACCCAGGTGTACTACAACAAGGCCCTCGCCCTGGTCGGCATGGCGAACGCGTCGATCGGCGCGCTGCTCTCCGCGCATCAGTCGATCGGCGTACCGCAGCCGCTCAAAATGTTCGGCACCCAGGAGCAGAAGGACACGTTCCTGCCGCGCCTCGCACGCACCGACATCTCCGCGTTCCTGCTGACGGAGCCCGACGTCGGCTCCGACCCCGCGCGGCTCGCCACCACGGCGGTGCGCGACGGCGACGACTACGTCCTGGACGGCGTCAAGCTGTGGACGACCAACGGCGTCGTCGCCGACCTCCTCGTCGTGATGGCGCGCGTACCGAAGTCGGAGGGGCACAAGGGCGGCATCACCGCGTTCGTCGTCGAGGCGGACTCGCCCGGCATCACGGTGGAGAACCGCAACGCCTTCATGGGCTTGCGCGGTCTGGAGAACGGGGTCACACGCTTCCACCAGGTGCGCGTCCCGGCGGCGAACCGCATCGGCCCCGAGGGCGCAGGTCTCAAGATCGCCCTCACCACCCTCAACACCGGCCGTCTGTCGCTGCCCGCGATGTGTGTCGGCGCCGGCAAGTGGTGCCTCAAGATCGCCCGCGAGTGGACGGCGGCGCGCGAACAGTGGGGCAAGCCCGTCGCGCACCACGAGGCGGTGGGGGAGAAGATCTCGTTCATCGCGGCGACGACGTTCGCGCTGGAGGCCGTGGTCGACCTGTCGTCCCAGATGGCCGACGAGGACCGCAACGACATCCGTATCGAGGCGGCGTTGGCCAAGCTGTACGGCTCCGAGATGGGCTGGCTGATGGCGGACGAACTCGTCCAGATCCGCGGCGGACGGGGCTTCGAGACGGCGGACTCGCTGGCGGCCCGGGGTGAACGCGCCGTACCCGCCGAGCAGGTGCTGCGCGACATGCGGATCAACAGGATCTTCGAGGGCTCCACGGAGATCATGCATCTGCTGATCGCCCGCGAGGCGGTCGACGCGCACCTGGCGGTGGCGGGCGACATCATCGACCCCGACAAGACGCTGTCCGACAAGGCGAAGGCCGGGGCGCAGGCGGGCGTCTTCTACGCGCGCTGGCTGCCGAAGCTGGTCGCGGGCGCCGGTCAACTCCCCAACTCCTATGCGGAGTTTCACCCCAAGGGGCATCTGGATCTCTCCGCGCACCTGCGTTACGTGGAGCGGACGTCGCGCAAGCTCGCCCGCTCGACCTTCTACGCCATGTCGCGCTGGCAGGGCGGGATGGAGACGAAGCAGGGCTTCCTGGGGCGCATCGTGGACATCGGCGCCGAACTGTTCGCGATGAGCGCGGCGTGCGTACGGGCCGAGATGCTGCGCGCCGGGGGAGAGCACGGCCGAGAGGCGTACCAGCTCGCCGACGTGTTCTGCCGGCAGTCCCGGATCCGCGTCGAGGAACTGTTCACGCGGCTCTGGTCGAACACGGACGACGTCGACCGCAAGGTCGTGAACGGTGTGCTGTCCGGCACCTACACCTGGCTGGAGGAGGGCATCATCGACCCGAGCGGCGACGGCCCCTGGATCGCCGACGCCACGCCGGGCCCCTCCGAACGGGACAACGTCCACCGGCCGATCCGCTGAGCGACCGTGGGACCGGGCCGCGTCCTCCTTCTTCAGGAGGGCGCGGCCCGGTCATGTCGCGGGGGTGCTGCCTCAGTTGAACGGGTCGAGCGTGAGGTACGCCTGCCGCGGGTCGCCGTCGTGCACCAGCGACTCGTGGGCCCCGACGTCGTCGAAGGCGAAGCCGTACGCCTTGCCGTCGACCATCTGGGCGTGGATCTTCCGGGAGTAGTGGTTGGTGACGGAGTCCTTGTAGAAGTCCGCCGAGCCGGCGTCGGGCTGGTTGGGGTTGGTCAGGAGCGTGGAGCGGTTGAACCCCGCGCACAGCGTGCGTGAAATCGGGCCCCGTACTTGGTCGTTGGGGGCGTCGAGCAGCTTGTAGCAGCCGAAGATGCTGTCGGCGTCGGGCTTCTGGAACGAGGTGACCACCGCGCCCGAGGTGTTGGTGAAGTTCATGACGTTGCCGGAGACCCTGCCGACGTACTTGACCGCCGGCTGATTCGCGAACGGGGTCACCGTGAGTGGGGAGTTGGCGTACTTCGCCCACACGCGGTTGATGTAGTCGTCCATGACATTGGCCGGCAGAGCGCCGGACGCGATGCCGTGACCGGGCGCGAGAGCCCGCAGGACGGTGCCGTCCGACCGGGTCTGGATCAGACCGGCCCAACCGCCCGGCTGCCCCCTGAGAGCGTCGAAGAAGCCGTTGTAGCCACCCGCCTTCAGATGGCCCGTGGTCTTGGTGCTGCCGTCGGGGCCCTTGACGCCGACCGCGTACGGCGCCGAGAACATGTCGACCTGGGTGCTGTTGATCCACAGACCGGAGTCGTTGAGCGTGTACTCCGACCAGTTGAAGAGGATGTTCCTGTTCGGGTCGTTCGGATTCTGCACGGCGGGCTGCACCAGGCCGCCGGTGGCCAGCCTGAAGTCGAGCTTCTGCCCGTACGAGAAGTAGACCCGTCCGGAGAACTTCGGCAGCTGGATCGTCTTGCTCTGCCCCGGGGCCGGCCCGGCGATCGAGGCGTCGGGCGCCGGGGTCGGCGGATTGCCGCCTCCGGGCCAGGCGTGGAAGGTGCCGTTGGAGTCGGCCCAGCCCTGCCGGCCGGACGAGAGCTCCGTACCGAGGTTGTAGATGTAGACCTGTTCGCCCCGGGCGGAGTTGTTCGTGATGGTGAACGGAATGGTGGCGGGAACGGCGGCCTCGGCCGGGGCCGCGGCGGTCAAGGCCGTGAATCCGGTGGTGAAGACCACCGCGGCGGCCAGAGAAGCCAGCAGCTTGCGTATCGCAGGCACTCGCTCTTCCTCCTCGTCAGGTAGATCCCAGTGGGGACAGTGGGGGGCGGAATCTGACGTACGGACGCCGCCGGTGAGGCGGGGGTGCGACTGAAGGGCCGGTGGCCGGAACCCGAAGCCGGGAGCGGGGAACCGGAAGGGATCGACTCTTCAGGTACAGACCTTTCTGAGAGCGCTCTCAGAATTGCGCCGCGCGCGAGGCGTGTCAATGCGGATGCCGCAACTCGCCGAAGATGTCTCGACTCGGCGCGGCGTCGCCCGCGGGCCGTTGTGTGACCCGCGTGGCTCGCATGCAGCACAATCGAGCCTCGACGCCGCCACACGGGGCGCGAGCCACGCGCTCGGCCGAGGGCGCGGCCGGGCACGCGGGGACGCGGGGCCGAGGGTGCCGTCAACCGACGAGGCGCCATCAACCGACGATTGGGGCAGGCATGTTCGGGGCGGGGAACCAAGGACGGCCCGGCGGCCGACGCGCGCGACTGCGCGGCGCGGCGGCGCTCGCGCTCGTCGGCGCCGTACTGACCGGTGCGGCCGCCTGCGGCGGCGACGGGGCGAGCGACGGCGACAAGGGCGCCAAGGAGCCGGGAGCGGACGGCAAGGCGCCCGCGTCCCCCCCCCCCGCTCACGGCCTCCCCCCCGAC
>NZ_JBHUZM010000260.1:0-3930 GCF_042667665.1 Streptomyces sp. NPDC057307
AAGACCCCAAGCCGTTCGTCTGGACGAAGACCGCGGACCAAATCCTCGAATCACTGGCCTCATACTGCCGACGAATTACCGACTCAGAACACTAGTGGCTCACGGACCCGCTTGTTGACCGAGCGCACACTGCCACGAGTACCTCGGCGTGGCCTGTACAGGCAGGCGTCCAGCTGCGTGCCAACGGAACGCATTGCCTCAAACAAGCATGTGCATGTGCATGTGTGGGCCATCGCAAGGGGTGAGGGCCACACCCGCTCAAGGTCGTCAACCCGATCAAGTTGCTCCAGGACGAAGCAGTCATGTGTGAGCGTGGTGTGTCTGGCCAACGTTGAGGGCTGTGTCAGTGCTCGGTCGTACCCTTTCGCCATGCGTAGAGGAGCGATCACACGGGAGTCCGTGCTCAAGGCCCTTGTGGAGCACGACGAGTTGGGGCGGGAAGCCTTCTTGGCGAAGTACGGCTTTGGGGAGGCGCGGTCGTACGTCCTGGTGTACGAGGGGCAGGAGTATGACTCCAAGGCGGTCGCCGGGGTGGCTCACAAGTGGGACCAGGGGCGTGCCCTTGCGGCGGACGAGTTCAGTGGAGGCAAGGACCATGCTGCGGCGTGGCTCAAGCGGGCGGGTTTTCAGGTGAAGGCTGTCAAGAACCCGGATTGGGCCCGGGACGAGATCATCCTGGCCTGCCGTCTGGTGATGGATAACGACTGGAAGGGGCTGGATGCCCAGGACAGCCGGGTGGTGGAGCTGTCTGTCCTGCTCCAGTTGCTTCCCCTCCATGCGGAAGCCGAGCGTAACGAGAAGTTCCGGAACCCCAACGGGGTCGCTCGCAAGACGTTCGACATTGCCACACGGCACCCGGAGTATCAGGGCAAGCCCACCAACGGCGGTGCCCTCGATGTTGCGGTGCTGCATGAGTTTCTTGCCCGGCCGGCAGAGATGACCGAGGTTGAGCGGCTCATCCGGCAGGGTATCGCCGCCGGCGACTTGCAGGCCCTCGCACCGACGGAGGACGAGGAGTTCGGCGACGATTACAGCGCCCCGGAGGGGCGGCTCCTGATGCGGCGTCACCGGGCGCGCGAGCGGAACAAGAGCCTGCGCAAGAAGAAGATCGCTACTGTTCTTCAGCGCGGCGGACAGCTCGCTTGTGAGGCGTGCGGGTTCGACTTCGAGGGAGTCTACGGGGACCGCGGCGCCGGGTACATCGAGTGCCATCACGTCCTTCCGCTCCACGTGGCGGGGGAGGGGCGGACCAAGCTCAGTGATCTCGCCCTCATATGCGCCAACTGCCACCGCATGATCCACCGGCGCGCCCCCTGGCCGACTCCTGGGGAGCTGCGGGCCTCTATCGAGCAGAAGCATGCAGCTGACAGGCGTGCAGCGGAAGTCCTGGCACGACCGCGCAGGGCGGCCGACGAGCAGATGCCGAACCCGTGATCTGACATCCACTGCTGACATCAACGGCGGCGCACAACGGCAGTCCCGGAGAACCCTGGACGGCAGTCTTCACCGGGATCGCCATGGTGCTTAGCCGCCTCCAGTCGGAACTTGCAAAGCAAATGTCGGCGGTTCGAAACCGTCCGCGCCCACCACCACCGAAGGCCCCCGACCGATCATGGTCGGGGGCCTTCGGCGCGTTCTCTTCGGCCCGGGTCGGCTCCCGAGCCCTGCCCGTACCTGGCGTTGTTCGGCTGTTGGAGGGCTTCTTTCGGCAGGGCCGGATGGCGGGATGGCGTGGAATTGGGTTGAGTTGGGGCGAAGTGCCGTGTTGTGTGGAGTGATCCGCAGGGGTGGTTGACCACCGGCCCCGGTATGCGGCGGGACAAGTCGCGGCGCCGGGCGTCGTTGTGCGACACGGGGGAGTGCCACGCGTGCAGACAGATGTCATGCCGTCCGTCGGGCGGGTCGATCCGCGCGGTGGAGGGGGCGCTCGGGCGGTTCGGGCGTGGTGGGGGCTTGTCGGGGTGTGCGTGGGGTTTGTCGTTGTCGCCGGGGTGCTCGTGCCGGTCGGGTTGCCGCTGGGGTGGGACGAGATCGTCTACGCCAGCAGGTTCGGGCCGTACGGGCCAGGCGTGCCGTTCAGTGCGCCGCGTACGCGCGGGGTGCCCCTGTTGCTCGTGCCCGTCGCCTCCTGGAGCGATTCGGTCGTGCTCCTGCGCCTCTGGATGGCCGCGCTCGCGGGCGGGGCGCTCTACGCGGGGTTTCGGCCGTGGCTGGGGGTGCTGCGGCGGCCTGCGGCGGTGTGGGTGGCCGCGGGGCTGTACGGGAGCCTGTGGTTCGCGCTGTTCTACGCCAACTCCGCCATGCCCAACCACTACACGGCGATGGGCGCCGCCGCCGCGACCGGCTGCTTTCTGCGGCGCCGTCCCGGACGGGCCGCGTACGCCGGGATCGTCGCCGGGCTGGCCGTTGTCACGCTGATGCGGCCCAACGACGGTGCCGCCGTGGCCCTTCCGCTGTTCGTCGCCGCGACGCTGGTGCCCGCCTGGCGCTGCCGGGGGCGGCTCGTCGCCGTGGTGGCGGGTGTCGCGGCGGGGGCGCTGCCCTGGGTCGTGGAGGCGTGGCTGCGGTTCGGTGGTGTGCCGGGGCGGCTCGCCGAGGCGAGCGACACCCAGGGCGGTCTGCGGCCCGTCCTGTCACTGAAGGCTCATCTCACCGCCCTGGACGGCCCGTTGCTCTGTCGCCCCTGCACGGGCGACACCGTCGCCTCGGGCGTCGTCGAATGGTGGCTGCTGCTTCCGCTGCTGGTCGTCCTCGGGCTGTGGACCGTACGCCGCACCCGGCGCGCGAACGCCCCGCTGTGGCTCGCGGTCGCCGTCGCGGTGGCCGCCTCGCTGCCGTACCTCTTCCTCGTCCCCTACGCGGCGCCCCGTTTCCTGCTGCCCGGCTACGCCCTGCTGGTGCTGCCCGCCGCCGTCGGTCTGCTCGCCGTCGCCGACCGGGCGCGCGGCTCGCGTCCGGTCGCGGTGGCCCTCGTCCTCGTCCTGCTGGGGCACGCCGGTGTGCAGATCGCGCAGGTACGGACGCATGTGAGCGTCCAGGAACGGGCGCGCGGCGACTGGCAGCGGATCAGCGCCGTACTGCGCGAGAACGGGGTACGGCCGCCGTGCCTGATCAAGGGGAACAGCTCGGCGATCCCCGTCGCGTACACCGCCGGCTGCGCGTCGGCGGACATGGACGACCCGGCGCCCGCCACGGCGGTCATCCTGCGTCGCGCGGACCCGCCGGACTGGGCGCGGGACTGGCCGCGCAGGCCGGTCCCCGGCACGTACAACCCCGGCTGGTCCGTCGCCGTACGGGACTGAGTCGTCCCGTACGGCCCGCAGCGTCCTCGTGGACCGCCCGGCCGGGCTCCTACACTCGGGCTCATGCGATGGAACGAGATCGGTGACGTCGACTGTTCGGTCGCGCGAGCCCTGTCGGTGGTGGGGGACCGCTGGACGCTGCTCGTGCTGCGCGACGCCTTCCTCGGTGTCCGGCGGTTCGAGGACTTCCGGGCGAACACGGGCGCGTCACGGCCCCTGCTCACCGAGCGGCTGGCCACGCTCGTGGAGCACGAGGTGCTGCGGCGGGTGCGGTACCAGGAGCGGCCCGAGCGGTACGAGTACCGGCTCACCGAGAAGGGCGCCGGCCTGTACCCCGTGATCGTCTCGCTCCTCGCCTGGGGCGACCGGTGGATGGCGGGCGACGACGGTCCGCCCGTACGGCTCCGCCACGAGACGTGCGGGCACACGATGACGCCCGAACTGGCCTGCCCCGACTGCGGCGAGCCGATCGACCCGCGGGACGTACGGCCGACGCTCCGCGCCGGGACGGGCGAGGCGAGTTACGTCAACTCCTAGGGCCTGTCTTCGAAGTAGCGCCGTCCGCCCGTAGGGCGGGGCCTGCGCCCGCCGCGGAGCGGCTGATGTCTCGTTGGTGCGGTGCATCGCA
>NZ_JBHUZM010000261.1:0-3899 GCF_042667665.1 Streptomyces sp. NPDC057307
GCGGCGGGCGCAGGCCCCGCCCTACGGGCGGACGGCGCTACTTTGAAGACAGGCCTTAGCGCCGGAGTACGCGGCCGGTTCACCGGGCAGACCGGTGAACCGGCCGTACCCGGCTCACGCCCTCATCCGGCGGTCGAGAACCCGTACGTCGTCGCCGAGGCGAACTCCTCGCCCGGCCGCAGCACCGTGCTCGGGAAGTCCGGCCGGTTCGGCGAGTCCGGGAAGTGCTGGGTCTCCAGCGCGATGCCCTCGCAGGGGCCGAACGGCCCCGCGTCGAAGCCGTCACCGGTGTAGAGCTGGATGCCCGGTTCGGTCGTCGTCACCTTCAACAGCCGCCCCGACGCCGGGTCGTACAGCTCCGCCGCGACCGCACCCGCCGAACACCCTTGCTCCAGAACGAAGTTGTGGTCGTAACCCGACCCCACCTCACGCGGCTCCCGGAAGTCGAAACGCGTCCCGCCGACCGGCGCGGGCGCACCCGTCGGCACCGAGTCGCCGTCCAGCGGCGTGAAGTGCCCGGCCGCGATCCGCAGCACATGCCCACCGGCGCGGCCACTGCCCGCGCCGCCCAGATTCCAGTACGAGTGATTCGTCAGGTTCACCACCGTCGGCGCGTCCGTCACCGCCCGGTAGCCGACCCGCAGCGATCCCGCCGCGTCCAGCGAGTACGTCGCCGAGACCTCCAGCCGCCCCGGGAACCCCTCCTCGCCGTCCGGGCTCACCAGCGACAGCCGCACACCGTGCCCGTCCGCCGCGGGCTCCGCGTCCCACACACGCTTGTCGAAGCCCCGCTCACCGCCGTGCAGACAGTTGGACCCGTTGTTGCGCGGCAGCCGGTACGTCCGCCCGTCGAGCGTGAACGTCCCGCCCGCGATGCGGTTCGCGTACCGGCCGATCAGCGCGCCGAAGTACGGCGACGGACAGTCGGCGTACCCCGCGACCCCGTCGAAGCCCAGCACCACATTGGCGCGCGCCCCGTCGCGGTCCGGCACCTCGACGGACTGGAGGATCCCGCCGTACGTCAGCACCCCCACCCGCACACCGGCCCGCTCCAGGACCCAGCGGTGGACGGGAGTGCCGTCGGGCGCCGAACCGGCGCGCTCGGGCACGGCCACCGGCGCGGGCGGGGCCACGGTCATGTCGTTCACGGTCGACTCGTTCACGGTCGCCGACCCTACGCCGGGGGCTTGGCCGCGACGACGTTGCGGTAGGCGATGTCGGCCAACTTGCCCTGGCCGTTCTTGCTCGGGTGGAACCAGTCCCAGGTGCTCAACTGGTCACCCGTGAACCGGAAGTCGAAGACGGCCCCGCCGTCGTAACGGCAGCGCAGATCCTTCGCGCACACGTCCTTGAGCACCTTGTTGTACGCCACCACCCGCGCCTGCACCGTGGCGCGCCGCTCCGTGGCCTCGGCGCCCATGTCCTGCGAATCGCCGAGCATCGAGGAGCAGATCCCCAGCTTCCAGATCTGCCGGCCCAGCGGATTGTCCTTGCCCTCGGACCAGAGCCGCTTCAGATCGGGCACGCTCGCCACGTACACCTGCGTCTTGGGGGCACCCGCGCGCAGCCGGCGCATCGACTCCTCGAACGACGTCCGGAACTCGTCCACCGGCGTCATCAGGGCCGCCTCGTCCTTGCAGGCGTCGTTGGCGCCCATCATGACCGTGACCAGATCCGGCTTGTGGCCGGCCACCTTCGCCATCTGCGCGGGCAGCTCACCGACGGAGGCGCCCGAGCGCGCGTAGTTCCAGCTGCGGTCCGCGACGCCCGGCGCACCGAGCAGCCGCACGGCGAGGCTGCGCACCCCGTCGTCCGTGCCGGTCGCCCAGGACGCCTCGGGGCAGTCGCTGAGGATCCCGCAGGCGTCGAAACCGCGCGTGATGGAGTCGCCGACGGCGGCGAGGGAGGTGGGAGTGCGGTCCCAGATCGGCTTCGGCGGGGGCGACTGGCTGGTCTTCGCCTTCGTCCAGTCCGGATCGGCGCCGTCCGACGCCCCGCACCCGGCCAGCGCGACGACGGCGACCAGCAGCCCGGCACAGGAGCCTGCGACGCTCGCGTACGGTGCCCGGCGACGGTCCCGGCGCCCGCCGAGGCGTCGCTCACCCCGTCCCTGAGGGTTCTGAGGCATCGTGTGAACCCTCCGCGTGGGCGTCGTCATGCGTACGGCGGCGTCCTGGCGAGTGAAAGCTTCGCGCATATCGCCTTTGGGACCGACAGTACGGCACCCCCGTGCCCCCCGCGCAAGGTAGCTTTCAGGCGTCGAACCAGAGTCAACAACACCTTCCGACTCCGGTAAGTTACATCCCGTCACATGCTGTCCGTTTTGCGGGGTTTCACTCTCGATGCTGTTTACTGAGGCCGCTGGGAAAGGCGAACCTCGTCCCACACTGGAGGTCCCGGTGACCACACGTGGTGTTCTGTACGTGCACTCCGCGCCGCGCGCGATGTGCCCCCACGTCGAATGGGCGGTGGCGGGCGTCCTCGGCGTGCGCGTCCAGCTCGACTGGATCAGGCAGCCCGCCTCGCCCGGCACCTGGCGGTCCGAATTCTCCTGGCGGGGCGAGGCCGGCACCGCGTCCAAGCTCGCCTCCGCGCTGCGCGGCTGGCAGATGCTGCGCTTCGAGGTGACCGCCGAACCCAGCCCCACGGCCGAGGGCGAGCGCTACAGCGCCACCCCCGAGCTGGGCATCTTCCACGCCGTCACCGGCATGCACGGCGACATCCTGGTCCCCGAGGACCGGCTGCGCGCCGCCCTCGCCCGGTCGCTGAGCGGCGAGACGCAGCTGGAGGCCGAGGTCGCGAAGCTGCTCGGCAAGCCGTGGGACGACGAGCTGGAGCCGTTCCGGTACGCGGGTGAGGGCGCGCCCGTGCGCTGGCTGCACCAGGTCGTCTGAGCCGGTCAGCCGGTCAGCCGGACACTTGGACGTCGCGGTTTCGTTCTACCGTGGGCGCATGGCTGATCAACTCGAAGTAGCTGTTCTGGGCGCGGGCATCATGGGCGCGGCGATGGCTCGCAACATCTGCCGGACCGGGCACGCGGTCCGGGTCTGGAACCGTACCCGCGCGAAGGCGGAGCCGCTGGCGGCCGACGGGGCGCGGATCGCGGACACCCCGGCGGACGCCGTACGCGGCGCGGATGTCGTCGTCACGATGCTCTACGACGCCGCCGCCACCCTGGAGACCATGACGGCGGCGGCCCCGGGGCTGCGGCCCGGCACGGTCTGGCTCCAGGCGACGACGGCGGGCCTGGACGGGCTCACCCCGCTCGCCGAACTGGCCGACGCGCACGGACTGGTCTTCTTCGACTCGCCCGTGCTGGGCACCAGGGGCCCCGCCGAGCAGGGGAAGCTCGTCGTCATCGCCGCGGGCCCGGAGGGGGCGCGGGACACCGTCACGTCCGTTCTGGACGCCGTGGGCGACCGCACACTCTGGGTGGGCGACGACGGCGCGTCCGGGGCGGCGACCCGGCTCAAACTCGTCTGCAACAGCTGGGCCCTGAACCTCACCCACGCGACGGCCGAAGCGCTGGCCCTGGCCAAGGGGCTCGGCGTCGACCCCCGGGGGTTCCTGGACGCCGTCGCGGGCGGCGGGCTCGACAGCGGCTACCTCCGCCTCAAGTCGTCGGCGATCCTCGACGACGACTACACACCGAGCTTCGCCCTCACCACGGCCACCAAGGACGCCCGCCTGATCGTCGCGGCGGCCGAGGCGGCAGGCGTCCGGCTGGACGTCGCGGAGGCGGGCGTGAACCGCTTCACCCGCGCGCTGGCCCAGGGCCACGGCGCCGAGGACATGGCGACGACGTACTTCGCGAGCTTCGACGACTGACCTCACAGCCGCCGGGACGACCGCGACGCCGAGAACGCCGCTACGCCGGAGGCCCGGCCCCCGTCCAGGAC
>NZ_JBHUZM010000262.1:0-3676 GCF_042667665.1 Streptomyces sp. NPDC057307
GTCATCGACTGCACCGACACCGGCGCATCCCCACCGACAGCCACCGAACCGACCTGGATCTGTCGACTGACCCTCCGGTCGGCGAGCTTCGTCGGAACATCCGGCATTCCGAGAGAAATCGCAGTCATCTGCTGTACAACCCCAAGGTGTGGATCGTGGTCCCGAGTTCGGCGGGCTCCGACCATCGAGATTACGGCACCGGCCCACCGAACGAGCACATCTCTCCGCCAAAACCGGCAAAGGCCTACGGCCGGGAGCAGTGAGACACCCGGCCGTAAACCTGTAGCCGCTTCGACGGCCTGAACTGTTTCCGTCGTCAGGAGCGCTCCGGACGGCGGGCTTCCGGCCGGCTACGAGATCTTGACCGGGTTCACCACGTCGGCGATCAGCACCAGCAGGGTGAAACAGATGAAGATCCCGGCCACGACGTACGCGACGGGCATGAGCTTCGCGACGTCAAAGGGCCCCGGGTCCGGCCTCTTGAAGACGCGGGCGAGTTTCCTGCGCGCGGACTCCCACAGCGCCCCCGCCATGTGCCCGCCGTCGAGCGGCAGCAGCGGCAGCATGTTGAAGAGGAACAGCGAGAGATTGAATCCGGCCAGCAGGAACAGCATCATCGCCATCTGGTTCTGCGCCGGCACGTCCAGGGTCATCACCTCGCCGCCGATCCGCGCGGCACCGACGACGCCCACCGGCGAGTCGTCCTTGCGGTCGCCGTCGGAGAAGGCGGCGTTCCACAGATCGGGGATCTTGGAGGGCAGCGCGACGATCGACTCGACACCCGTCACGATCATGTCGCCCATGCGGTCGACGGAGTCGCCGAAGGAGAGCGGCACGATCTCGGTGGCCGCGGCGAAGCCCAGGTAGCCGGCGGGGACGAACTTGTCCGGGACGACCTCCCCGTCCGAGTTCTTCTGCGCGACCATGTTCTTCGCGAGCGTCGCCTGGAGCTCCTGCTGCTTGCCGTCACGTTCGACCGTGATGGTGGCGGGGCCGATCGTCTCGCGGATGAGGTTGGAGAGCGTGGACCAGTCCTCGACCCGCTGTCCGTTGAAGGCGACGATCTTGTCGCCTTCCTTGAGACCGGCGGCGCGGGCGGGCGACACGGGGTCGCCCGCCGTGCACTTCTCGCGGGCCACGTCCTGAGAGATGACGCACTTCTGAACGCCGGCGACCTCGGTGGTCTGGGTCTGGAATCCGAAGCTCATCGCGACGCCCATGAAGATCACGACGGCGAGGACCAGGTTCATGAAGGGTCCCGCGAACATCACGATCACGCGCTTCCACGGCTTACGCGTGTAGAAGAGCCTGGTCTCGTCGCCCTCCTTCAGCTCCTCGAAGGCCGCCGAGCGGGCGTCCTCGATCATGCCGCGCCAGGGCGAGGTGGACCGCGCCTCGATGCGTCCGTCGGCGCCCGGCGGGAACATCCCGATCATGCGGATGTAGCCACCGAGCGGAATCGCCTTGAGGCCGTACTCCGTGTCGCCCCTCTGGCGCGACCAGATGGTGGGGCCGAAACCGACCATGTACTGCGGCACGCGGATGCCGAAGAGCTTGGCCGTCGACAGGTGGCCCAGCTCGTGGAACGCGATGGAGAAGAGCAGCCCGGCGGCGAAGATCACTATGCCGAGGACTGTCAACAGGATCGTCATGCGCGAGCCTCCGCTGGCTGTTCTTCGCCGAATTTCTCTGCCACTTCGCGGGCCCGGGCGCGGGCCCAGGTCTCCGCCTCGAGGACGTCCGCCACGGTGAGCGAGGTTCCCTTGGCGGGCTGTCCGTGCTCGGCGACGACTTCGGTGACGGTATCCATGATGCCGTTGAACGGCAGCCGGCCCGCCAGAAACGCGTCCACGCACTCCTCGTTGGCGGCATTGAACACCGCCGGGGCGGTACCGCCCAGCGATCCGACATGCCGGGCGAGTCCCACCGACGGGAAGGCCTCGTTGTCGAGCGGGAAGAACTCCCAGGTCGACGCCGTGGACCAGTCGAAGGCGGGCGCGGCGTCCGGCACCCGTACCGGCCAGCCGATGCCCACGGCGATCGGACCGCTCATGTCGGGCGGCGTGGCCTGCGCGAGGGTCGAGCCGTCCGTGAATTCCACCATGGAGTGAACGTACGACTGGGGGTGGACGACAACCTCGATGCGTTCGAACGGGATGTCGTACAGGAGATGCGCCTCGATGACCTCCAGTCCCTTGTTGACGAGGGTCGCCGAGTTGATCGTGATCACGGGGCCCATCGCCCACGTGGGATGGGCCAGGGCGGCGTCCGGGGTGACGTGGGCCAGCTCGGCCCTCGTACGGCCGCGGAAGGGGCCTCCGGAGGCCGTGACGACCAGCTTGCGCACATCGGCGCGGGTGCCCGCCGCGAGGGCCTGGAAGAGCGCGGCGTGCTCGGAGTCGACCGGGATGATCTGCCCCGGCTTGGCGAGCGCCTTGACCAGCGGGCCGCCGACGATCAACGACTCCTTGTTGGCCAGGGCGAGCGTGCGGCCGGCTTCGAGGGCGGCGAGGGTGGGCGCGAGGCCGATGGATCCGGTGATGCCGTTGAGCACGGTGTGGCAGGCGGACGCCGCGAGGTCGGTGGCGGCGTCCGCCCCGGCCAGGATCTCGGGGAGCGGCTCCGCGCCGTACTCCGCGCCCAGCGCCTCGCGCAGCGCGGGCACGGCGTCCTCGCGTGCGACCGCGACGGTGCGGACCCGGAGCTGTCGCGCCTGCTCGGCGAGCAGTCCGACCCGCCCGCCTGCGGCGGACAGCGCGGTGACACGGAAGCGGTCGGGATTGCGCAGGACCAGGTCGATCGCCTGGGTGCCGATGGACCCGGTGGAGCCGAGGACGACGATGTCCCGGCGGCCTTCGGACGCGTCGAAGGCGATATGGGGGTCGGCGAGAGGGGCTGGACTGTCGCTCATGGCCCCATTCTTGCCGCATCCGGTCACGGGGCGGGCGGTGAGGGCCGAAACCGGGGCGCGGGACGGGGCCAAGTCGGGCCCGGTCGGCCCCGTCCGGTCCCGGCTGTCAGCCCGTCGCGCCCGCCTCGAACTTCTTCCACTGCGCCGTGATGACCTCTTCGGGCACCTTGCCGATGTCCTTCGTGTCCAGGATGTCGGCCCGGAAGGAGAGGGTGGTGGTGCCGGAGCGTACGACGGTGAGGTATTCGTACAGCTTCAGCGTGCCCTTCACGTCGAGGATGGTGAAGCGGTACGCCTGCGCCTCGTCACCGTAGGCGGGTGCCTTGACCGGCTCGACCTTCAGGTAACGCGCCTTGGCGACGGCCCGGTTCTCGACGAAGCCGCCCGCGCAAGCCTTGCCTGCCGCGCCGAGGGCCTTCATGACGCCGGCCGCCCCGTCTCCGTTGTAGGAGCGGAGCTGTACGGCGACGGTGGTGCCCACCATCTCCTCGGCGACGTCCACGTTGCGGTGCACCTCGGACGCCGGGTCGAAGGCGGTGGCGCCCTTGGCGAGGCTGACGAGCGGCTGACAGGTGGCGGGGTCGGCGGTGTAGTCCTCGCCGCCGGGCGCGCCGAGGGAGAACTCTCCCGCCGTGTACTTGCCGATCTTCTCGCCGTCGGTGAAGGCGAGGCCCGTGAGGTCGCGCAAGCTGAGGGCTCCGGTTCCGCCGGTCCCGGCGCCGCCGGACTCGCCCGAGCCGGCCGAGTCGGCGGCGGCAACGGGGC
>NZ_JBHUZM010000263.1:0-3602 GCF_042667665.1 Streptomyces sp. NPDC057307
GCCATTGCGCGTCCCTTCGCGTGTGTGCCGGGCACCGGGTACCCGGCACACACAGACGCTACGCGGAGGCGGCGGGTCAGTCCCGCTTGCCCGGGTCCGGCGCCGGGTCCGCGTCGGGCGCCGGGTCCGGGCCGGGTGCCGGGTCCGGCGCCGCGGCGGGGGCGAAGGACTCGACGGGGGCGGGAGCGGGAGTCCCCGTACGCCGCAGCCGCAGCCGGGCGCCGAACAGCAGCCACAACCCGAACAGCAACGCCAGCGCCACGACGAAGGGCAGGATCGCGGCCACGACCACCACCGTCCACCGCAGTACCGTCACGAACGCGTCCCAGCCGCCGCCGAGCGCGTCCAGGAAGCCCGGGTCGTCGTCCCCGGAGTCCTTCTCCTCCTTCGTCCGCTCGCTCAGTTCGAGCGTGATGGTCGCCATCGTCGTCCGGTCGGCGAGCGACGCCTGCTTGGCCAGCAGGGACTCCAACTCGGCCTGACGCGTGTTCAGTTGCGACTCCAGGGCCACCACGTCCGTGATGTCCTCCGCCTGGTCCATCAACTTCCGTACGCGGTTGACGCTCGCGCGCTGCGTCGCGATCCGGCTGTTCACGTCGACCACCTGCTCGGTGACGTCCTTCGCGTTCGCCGTACGCGACAACAGCTTCCCGGTGCCCGCCAGTTCGGCGAGGACGGAGTCGTACTCGGCCTCCGGGACCCGCAGCACGACGTTCGAGGCCACATGTGTGTCGTCGACGCGCTCCGTGGTCTCGTCCTCGATCGCACCGCCCGCGTCCAGCGCGACCGACCGGGCCACGGCGAGGGCCTTCGTGGCGCTCTTCACCTCCACCGAGAGGGTGGCGGTGCGGATCACATGTGTCTTCGCGGAAGCCTCGTCGACGGCCTTGCCGTTGTCCGCCCGCTGTTGGCCGTCGGCCTTCTCGGCCGCCGCGCCCGCCCCCTGCTCGCCCGTCTCCGCCCGGGCCGCGCTGTCGGCCTTCGAGTCTGCGCCGCCGTCCGAACTCACCCCGCTGCAGCCCGCCAGAGCGAGTGAGACGGTGAGAAGTGCTGCCGCGAATGCGGGAAGTGCACGCATGTCGGTCCCCCCAAGGATGCCGTGCGTATGTGTCGCCGGTTCGACGGACCGGCGCGGACGCGGGTTGCGCTTCTCCGGTCGCGAAGCGGTCACGGTCGGGACTCGGTACGGGCCGGGGCGCGCCCCGGGGGTCCGCGAGTGGTCTGAGAGAGTGGAGGCCATGGTGAGCAGTCCGAATCCCGCGCCTCCCGCCGGTCCCACGCCCCATGTCGTCGTCGTCGGGGGCGGCATCGCCGGCCTCGCCGCCGCCGACCGGCTGCTGTCCGCCGGAGCCCGCGTGACCCTCCTGGAGGCGACCGACCGCCTCGGCGGCAAACTCCGCACCGGCGAGATCGGGGGCGCGCCCGTCGACCTCGGCGCGGAGTCCATGCTCGCGCGCCGCCCCGAGGCCGTCGACCTCGCGCGCTCCGTGGGGCTCGCTGAGAGCCTCCAGCCCCCCGCCACGGCCTCGGCGTCCGTCTGGTCGCGCGGGGAGCTGCGTGCCATGCCCAAGGGCCATGTGATGGGCGTGCCGGGCGACGCCTCGGCCCTCGCCGGTCTGCTCTCCGTGGAAGGCGTCGCCAGGATCGGCCGTGAGCGGGACCTCGGACCGGCGTCGGTCGGCGACGACGTGTCCATCGGCGAGTACGTCGCTGAGCGGCTGGGGCACGAGGTCGTGGACCGGCTGGTGGAGCCCCTGCTCGGCGGCGTCTACGCGGGCGACGCCTACCGCATCTCGATGCGCGCCGCCGTCCCCCAGCTCTACGAGGCGCTCCGTACACATGACTCGCTGCTCGACGCCGTCCGCGCCGTCCAGGCCAAGGCCGCCGAAAACCCCCGCGCCGACGCCGTGTTCACCGGTATCGACGGCGGTGTCGGCAGGCTGCCGGGCGCCGTCGCCGACGCCGTACGGGCGCGGGGAGGCGACATCCGTACGGAGACGCCGGTCCTCGCCCTCACCCGCACCGCCGACGGCTGGGCCGTCAGGACCGACCAGGAGATCGTCGCCGCCGACGGGGTGATCATGGCGAACCCCGCCTGGTCCGCGTCCGCCCTCCTCGCGCACGAGTCACCCGCCGCGTCCGCCGAACTCGCCGGGATCGAGTACGCGTCCATGGCCCTGGTGACGATGGCCTTCCACCGCGCCGCGCTCACCGGCCTGCCCGACGGCAGCGGCTTCCTCGTCCCGCCCGTCGACGGCCGCACCATCAAGGCCGCCACCTTCTCCACCCGGAAGTGGAGCTGGGTCGCCGAGTCCGCGCCGGACCTGTTCGTCCTGCGTACGTCGATCGGCCGGTACGGCGAGGAGGACCAACTCCAGCGCGAGGACGCCGAACTCGTCGGGGTGTCCCTGCGCGACCTCGGCGCCGCGACCGGACTCGCCGCGCGGCCCGTCGCCACCGAGGTGACCCGGTGGATCGGCGGCCTGCCCCAGTACCCGGTCGGCCACCCCGCCCGCGTCGTCCGCATCCGCGACGCCGTCGCGAAACTCCCCGGACTGCGCGTCTGCGGCGCCCCGTACGACGGCGTCGGCATCCCCGCCTGCATCGCGAGCGCCCGGCGCGCCGCCGACGAGATCATGGCCACCCCGACCCTGGCGCGGGGCACGGATCGGGGCACGGGAGAATAGCCGTATGACTTCCGCACCAGACAAGACCCCCAACGCGGGCAAGAAGGCCAAGGATCTCAACGACGTCGTCCGCTACACGCTGTGGTCCGTCTTCAAGCTGCGCGATCTGCTGCCGGAGGACCGGGCCGGTTACGCCGACGAGGTCCAGGAGCTGTTCGACCAGCTCGCCGCCAAGGACATCACCGTGCGCGGCACGTACGACGTCTCCGGGCTGCGCGCCGACGCCGACCTGATGATCTGGTGGCACGCCGGGACCGCGGACGAGCTGCAGGGGGCGTACAACCTCTTCCGCCGTACGAAGCTCGGGCGGGCGCTCGAACCCGTCTGGTCGAACATGGCGCTGCACCGCCCCGCCGAGTTCAACAAGTCCCATGTGCCGGCCTTCATGGCCGACGAGACGCCTCGCGAGTGGGTGAGCGTCTATCCGTTCGTGCGCAGTTACGACTGGTATCTGCTGCCCGACGAGGAGCGGCGTACGATGCTCGCCGACCACGGAAAGATGGCCCGTGGATATCCGGACGTGCGCGCCAACACCGTGTCATCCTTCTCGCTCGGTGACTACGAGTGGATTCTCGCCTTCGAGGCCGACGAGCTGGACCGGATCGTCGACCTGATGCGTCATCTGCGTGGTTCGAAGGCACGGCTGTACGTACGGGAAGAGGTGCCGTTCTACACCGGCCGCCGCAAGTCGGTGGCGGACCTGGTCGCCGAACTCGCCTGAACCACGCCTGATCCACAGGCGCGGCCCGCGATCCGCGTAGCGTGATCGCACAACTGCATGACGGTCGGATCCGCCCCCGGGCGGCCCGGCCGTCCCACCCGGAAGATCAGACGACCGGCGGCAGCCCGCGGCCGGACCTCTCGTCCAGCGACACCGGGTTCGGCTCCGTGTGCGGCGCGCCCCCGGCGCGCCGC
>NZ_JBHUZM010000264.1:0-3574 GCF_042667665.1 Streptomyces sp. NPDC057307
CCACCGGACCCCCGCCCCCCGCCCTCTCGGGCGCGGATTCGGTGCAGAGAATGAAACGGAAGGTCAGTCACGTGACTGCTGCCGACACGCAGGAGGCCGCCGGACCCCCGGCGCCCCCGGTACCGCGTGACCCGAAAGGGACAGACGGCCGGCCCGGCCCGGAGAAGGAGACGGTCAAGGTCGTCGGGAAGAGACGCCGCAAGAAGGGCGAACTCCTTCCGTTCCTGCTGATCCTCCCGGCGATCGTCGCCATCGCCGCCGTCTACGCGTTCCCGCTCACCAAGACCGTGATCATGTCCTTCCAGGACCTGGGCCGGCGTGAGCTGTGGACGGGGGAGTCGCCGCCCTGGGTCGGCTTCGAGCAGTTCACCAACATCCTCGGTGACTCCGAATTCTGGTCCGTCACCGGCCGCACCGTCCTGTTCATGGTCGTCTGTGTCGGCCTCACCATGGTCGTCGGCCTGCTGGTCGCGATGATGATGACCCGGCTGTCCACCTGGGTGCGCCTGACTCTGACGGCGGCGCTGATCGCCGCCTGGTCGATGCCCCTGATGGTCGCCGCCTCGATCTTCCGCTGGCTGTCGGACTCCGACTACGGCCTGCTGAACACCCTGATAGCCAAGGTCGCCGGCGACGACTTCCTCGGCCACAACTGGTTCCTCGACCCCTGGCAGGGTTTCGCGATCATCACTCTGCTGGTCGTCTGGGGCGCCATCCCGTTCGTCGTGATCACGCTGTACGCGGCCCTCACCCAGGTCCCCCGGGAACTGGAGGAGGCGGCGGCCCTCGACGGCGCCAACGTCCGCGGCGTGTTCCGCTTCGTGACCTGGCCCGTCATCCGCCCGGTCTTCGTCATGGTCACCACGCTCTCGGTCATCTGGGACTTCAACGTGTTCGGCCAGATCTGGCTGCTGCGCGGCAACAAGCCCGAACCGGAGTACGAGACCCTCGGCCTCTACTCCTTCTCCAAGGCGTTCGAGTCCACCTCCTTCAGCCAGGGCACCGCGATCGCGCTGATCACCGTCCTGCTGCTCTCCGGCGTGGCCGTGTACTACCTGCGTCAGCTCATGAAGACAGGAGAGGTCGAATGAGCACCTCAACCTCCACCGCGCCCACGCCGCTTCCGGCGCCGTCCCCGGCGGCCGGCGAGCAGAAGCTGCGCCCGGACCGCAAGAAGAGCCGCGGGATCTACGACGTGCTCGGTCTCCTCTTCGCCGTCGTCATGGCGTTCCCGGTGTACTGGCTCATCATCAGCTCGCTGCGGCCCAACCACGAGATCCGCTCCTACGACCAGACGCTGTGGCCGTCGTCGATCACCTTCGACAACTTCGCCCGCGCGGTCGACCAGCCGAACTTCTCCACCGCCGTCCAGTCCAGCCTGATCGTCTCGGTCACCGCGGTCGTCGGCGGCATGATCATCGCGACACTGGCGGCCCTCGCCATCGGCCGGTTCAGATTCTTCGGCCGCCGCGCGCTGCTGATGGTGCTGATCCTCGTACAGATGCTGCCGCCGACGGCGATGCTCATCCCGATCTACGCCCAGCTCAACGCGGTCGGGGGCCTGGACGAGTACTGGGGCCTGATCATCGTCTACCTGGTCTCCACGCTGCCGTTCGCGATCATCATGATCCGCGGCTTCGTCGTGAACATCCCGGTGGAGCTGGAGGAGTCGGCCATGGTCGACGGCTGTACGCGGATGGGCGCCTTCCGGCGGGTGATCTTCCCCCTGCTGGCCCCGGGCCTCGCGGCGGCGTCGATCTTCGCGCTGGTCAACGCGTGGAACGAGTACCTCTTCGCGTACATCCTGATCAACGACAACTCCAAGTACACGCTCAACGTGTGGCTGATGACCTTCACCACCGAGCGCGGCACCGACTACGGGGCGCTGATGGCGGCCTCGACCCTGATCGCGCTGCCGGTGGTGGTGTTCTTCATGATCATTCAGAAGAAGATGGCGACCGGTCTGACATCCGGCGCAGTAAAGGGATAGCGCCGTATGACCACTCTCACCCACAGCTCCGACACCCTGACCCGGGACGCCCTCGCCGTCCTCCAGCCCGGCTTCCACGGCACCACGGCGCCGGACTGGCTGCTGCGGCGCATCGGCGAAGGGCTCACCTCCGTCGGCCTCTTCGGCCGCAACATCACCTCGCCGGCCCAACTGGCCGCGCTCACCGCGCAGCTGAGGGCCGAGCGGGACGACGTCCTCGTCGCCATCGACGAGGAGGGCGGCGACGTCACCCGTCTGGAAGTACGCGACGGGTCGTCCTTCCCCGGCAACTACGCCCTCGGCTCCGTCGACGACGTGGACCTCACCCGGGCCGTCGCGCGCGAGTTGGGCAGCCGGCTCGCCGCCTGCGGCGTCAACCTCAACTGGGCGCCGTCCGCCGACGTCAACTCCGACGTCAACAACCCCGTCATCGGCGTGCGCTCCTTCGGCGCCGATCCGGCGCTCGTGTCCCGGCACACGGCCGCCTATGTGGAAGGACTGCAGTCCGCCGGGGTGGCCGCCTGCACCAAGCACTTCCCCGGACACGGCGACACGGCCGTCGACTCGCACCACGCGCTGCCGCGCATCGACGTCGATTTCGACACGCTCCACGCACGTGAACTGGCGCCTTTCCGGTCGGCGATCACCGCGGGTTCCAAATCGGTGATGAGCGCGCACATCCTGCTGTCCGCGCTCGACCCGAACCGTCCCGCGACTCTCAGCCCGCAGATCCTCACCGGTCTGCTCCGGGAGGAGCTGGGCTTCGACGGTCTGATCGTCACCGACGGCATCGAGATGCAGGCCATCGCGTCGACGTACGGCATCGAGCGCGGCTCCGTCCTGGCGATCGCCGCGGGCGTCGACGCGATCTGTGTCGGCGGCGGCCTGGCCGACGAGGGAACCGTTCTGCGACTGCGCGACGCATTGGTCGACGCGGTACGGGAAGGCGAACTGCCCGAGGAGCGACTGGCCGACGCGGCGGCGCGAGTACGCGCCCTCGCCGACTGGACGCGCCGGGTGAGGGGGGCTTCGGGGCCGGGCGCGGCCGCACAGGAGGGGACCGCGCCCGGCACCGGTACCGCTGTCGTCGGCGGAACGGACATCGGCCTGGTCGCGGCCCGGCGCGCCCTGCGGGTGACCGGCACGATCGAACCTCTTCAGGAGGCGCCGTACGTCGCCTCCTTCGCACCCGTCGCGAACATCGCCGTCGGCGACGAGACCCCCTGGGGCGTCGCCGCCGAACTCGCGGCGCTGCTGCCGGGCACCGGGACCGACACCTACGGCAGCGGGAGCGACGCGGCCGAGGTGCTGGCCGCCGCGGGGGAGCGCAGGATCGTCGCCGTCGTACGCGACGCGCACCGGCACCCCTGGATGGCGGCCGTCCTGGACGGCATCGTCGCGGCCCGCCCGGACACGGCCGTCGTGGAGATGGGTGTCAACCACGCCCAGCCCACGGGGAGCCCGCACATCGCCACGTACGGCGCCGCGCGCGTCTGCGGCCGGGCGGCGGCGGAAGCCCTGACGGGCCGGGGCGCCTGAGCGTCACGCCGTAATCGGAACACCGGGCGGGCCGCACGAGCGGCC
>NZ_JBHUZM010000265.1:0-3494 GCF_042667665.1 Streptomyces sp. NPDC057307
CCACGGGGTCTCCGTCCGGCCCTTCGCCGCCGCTGTCACAGCAACGTGTGATCCTGCGTCACCTGCCGTGAGAGCGTGCGCAGTTCACCGTTCTCCCGGACCAGGACGTCCCGCACGACGCAGCTCGGCGCGATGACCGGCTGCGGCTGCCCCGGCCGGGTCACCACGACCAGCGCGTAGTACTCGGTGTGCACGCTGCCGTCCGGCTGCGGGCGCACGTCGAGCATGTTGAACCAGTGCCTGCGCTGCACCGGGTCCTCGGCGAAGCGCCGTTCGTTGAAGCCGCGCACCTCCTCGGCGATGGCGGCCCGGCCCCGCGCCGGCGGGGAATCGGGGGAGTGGGCGAACACGCCGTCCTCGGCGAAGGTCGCGGCGAACTCCTCGGCGCGCACGGTGTCGAGGCGGTGCGCCTGTCGGGCGTAGAACTGCTGGACCTCCGCGTAGAGGCCGGTGCGGACGGCGTCGGCCGACGGGATGGTGGTGGTCACGGGCGTCCCCTCCAGAACGGTGCCCCGGCCGCGCCGGCCGGGCGGCCTCAGCTTCGACGGGTCGGCTCGACGCCTCCTTGAGCCCTCCTCAAGCAGCCGCGGTGAAGGTGGTTGAAGCCGGTGGACCCCGCAGCGGGGCACGGCAGCGCGAGCACGATCCAGTCGCGAGCACCACCCAGTGACGAGGAAGGCAACCATGACCGCATCCGTACCGGAACCCCAGGAACCGGGCACCGGCACCGCCCGAGGCCCCGCGCTGATCACCGGAGGTACCCGTGGCATCGGCCTGGCCGTCGCCGAGAGCCTGGCCGCACGCGGCTATCCCGTCGTGGTCTGCGCCCGCGACGCCGACGCCGTCCAGCACACCGTCAAGGAGCTGACCGCGCGCGGCCACCGCGCCGACGGTGTCGTCTGCGATGTCACCTCCGCGGACTCGGTGCACGCGTTCGTCGCCACGGCGGTGGAGCGCTTCGGCCCCGTCGAGGTGCTGGTGAACAACGCGGGCCGCAGCGGCGGCGGAGTCACGAGCGAACTTGAGGAAGCTCTCTGGCAGGACGTCATCAACACCAACCTCACCAGTGTCTTCCTCGTGACGAAGGCCGTGCTCACCACCGGCGGGATGACGGCGCGCGGACACGGCAGGATCGTCAACGTCGCCTCCACCGGCGGCAAACAGGGCGTCGTGTTCGGCGCGCCCTACTCGGCGTCCAAGCACGGCGTGGTCGGCTTCACCAAGGCCCTTGGCCTGGAACTGGCCAAGAGCGGGATCACCGTCAACGCGGTGTGCCCCGGTTACGTCGAGACCCCGATGGCCGGAAACGTCCGCCGCCACTACGCGGAGATCTGGGACGTGCCCGAGGAAGAGGTGCTGCGCCGCTTCGAGGCGAAGATCCCGCTCGGCCGTTACACCCAGCCACAGGAGGTCGCGGCGCTCGTCGACTATCTGGTCACCGACGCGGCCGCGGCGGTCACCGCCCAGGCCCTCAACGTCTGCGGCGGACTGGGGAATTACTGATGACCACCACCGTGACCGGAGACCACGGCGCAGAGGCGGGGCGGCACGACGGGGAGCGGCACCGCGCGGAGCACACCGCGCGTCTCGCCGCACCCGCCGGACGTGCCTACGACCTGATCGCCGACGTACGTCGCTGGCCTCTCCTCTTCGCGCCCTGCCTGCACGCGGAAGTGCTGGAGGCGGGACCGGGCACCGAACGCGTCCGGCTGTGGGCCCTGGCCGGCGACGAGATCCGCAGCTGGACCTCGCGCCGTACCCTCGACGCCACCTCGCTGCGGGTCGGCTTCCGGCAGGAGAACAGCGCGCCGCCGCTCGCCGAGATGGGCGGCGAATGGCGGTTCGACGCGAGCGGCGACGACACCCGGCTGGTCCTCGCCCACGACTGGATCCTGTCGGCGCCGGGGGAGGAGCCTCGGCGCTGGGTGACCGAGACCCTCGACCGCAACAGCGCCGCCGAGATCGGCGCCGTCACCGACTGGGCGCGGCGCTCCGAAGCGGCGGGCGGCGCCGGAGAGTTGATCTTCTCCTTCACCGACACCCTGGACATCGCCGCCCCCGCCGCCGACGTCTACGCCTTCCTGTACCGGGCCGACCTCTGGCCCCGGCGGCTGCCGCACGTCGCCCGCCTGGACCTCGACAGCGCTCCGGCCGGCCCGGCCACCGCCGGGGCCGAGACCCAGCGGATGGAGATGGAGACCCGCGCCGCGGACGGTACGAGCCATCTGACCCGATCGATCCGGCTCTGCTTCACCGACGAACTGATCGTCTACAAGCAGACCACCGTGCCCCCGCCCCTGCTCGGCCACGCGGGCGCCTGGACCCTCACGCCCACCGCGTCCGGCACTCGGGTCACCGCACGGCACCATGTCGCTCTCGACCCGGACGCGTTGGCCGCCCGCTTCGGTCCGGGAACCAGCCTCCGTGCGGCCCGCGAGAAGGTCAGGGACCTTCTCGGCGGAAACAGCAGACGCACCCTGGAACGCGCCCGCGCGCACGCCGAGACGGCGGCTGGGGCTGGTGCGGTGAACGCGCGATGACCGCCGGCGCGCCGCGTACCACGGAGATCGCCGACAACGTCTTCGCCCACATCCAGCCCGACGGCGGCTGGTGTGTCAGCAACGCGGGCATCCTCCTCGCCCCCGACCGGGTCGCGCTCATCGACACCGCCGCGACCGAGTCCCGCGCCCTGGCCCTGCGCGACACGGTCGACGCGCTCAGCCCGGAACCTGTCCGCCTCGTGGTCAACACCCATTTCCACGGTGACCACAGCTTCGGCAACGCCCTGGTGGGACCCGACGCCGTGATAGTCGCCCACGAGCGGACCCGCACCGAGATGGCCGATGCCGGACTCGGTCTCACCGGGCTCTGGCCGGACGTGAACTGGGGGAAGATCGGCGTCACCCTGCCTCAACTCACCTACCGCCGACGCCTCACCCTCCACCACGGGGACCTCCGCGTCGAGCTGTTCCACCCGGGCCCCGCCCACACCACCAACGACACCCTGGTCTGGCTGCCCGATCAACGCGTGCTGTTCGCGGGCGACATCCTCCTGCCGGGCCGCACACCCTTCGTACTGATGGGGTCGGTGGCGGGTTCCCTGCGCACCCTGGAGGTCCTGCGGCGCCTCGATCCCCTGACCGTCGTCGGCGGCCATGGCCCGCTCGCGGGACCGGAGGTGATCGACGAGACGGAGCGGTATCTGCGGCGGCTCCAGTCCGTCGCCGCGGCGGCGTCCGCGGCCGGGCTGACGCCCCTGGAAGCCGCCCGGGAGGCGGGCCCGGGACCGTTCGAAGACTGGCACGAGCCCGAACGCCTCGTCGCCAACCTGCACCGGGCCTACGCCGAACTGGGGCCGGGTCCGCCGGGGGAGTCCCTGGACGTGATCGGCATCTTCGGGGACATGGTCACCTACAACGGAGGGCGACTGCCGGTCTGTTACGCCTGAGGACCGCACACGTGAAGGCGGGCGGGCCCCGGTCGTAGAACCGGGG
>NZ_JBHUZM010000266.1:0-2982 GCF_042667665.1 Streptomyces sp. NPDC057307
GCCCCGGAGCGCGCGGTACGCGAGAACCGCATCCGTATCCGCATCCGCCGTCGCTCGCCCCGCCCCGCCCGAACCGAGGGGAGCCTCTTCTTGAAGACGCCGTCCGCCCCCGACGACCGTGCCGCGACAGCCGCCGGTCTCCTGCTGGGGGCCGCGCGGCACAGCGCGGGCCGCACCGCGGCGGTCTTCCTCTGTTCCGCGGCGGCCGCGGCCGCGTCCCTCGCGCTGCCCGCCGTCCTCGGCCGCACCCTCGACCTGCTGCTCGAACGCAGCCCCGAGGCGGACCCCTGGCTACTGGCCTGCACGGCCGTCATCGTCGCCGAGGTGCTGCTGGACGCGCTGGTGGCACTGCTCGGCGGCACCACGAGCGCCCGCTCCGCCGCCTGGCTCCGCACCAGGGGCGTGAACCACCTGCTCTCCGCGTGGCCCGGCCACGCCTCCCGCTTCCCGCCCGGCGACGTGGCGGTCCGACTCACCGCGAACGCCACCGAGGCCAGCACCGCACCCGTCTCCGCCGCGACGCTCGGCGCCTCGCTGCTCGCGCCGACGGGCGCGGTCGTCGCGCTCTTCCTGATCGATCCGTGGACCGCGCTCACCTTCCTCGCGGGGCTTCCGCTGCTGATGCTGGTCCTGCGCGCCTTCGCCCGCGGCTCCTCCGACAGCGTCGCGAGCTACCAGCGCGTCCAGGCCGACATCGCGACGCGCCTGGTGGAGGCGCTGGCCGGGGCCCGGACGATCGCCGCCGCCGGCACCGAGGCCCGCGACCGCGACCGTGTTCTCGCCCCGCTGCCCGAACTGGCCGCGCAGGGCAGCCGGATGTGGCGGATCCACGGCGCCGCCGTCGCCCGCAGCGGTGTGCTCATGCCCCTGCTGACGACCGCGGTCCTGGCGGTCGGCGGCGTCCGGCTCGCGTCGGGGGACATGAGCGTCGGCGATCTGCTGGCCGCCGCCCGCTACGCCGCGCTCGCCGCCGGTGTCGGTACGGCGGCGGGCCTGCTGGGCTCCCTGATCCGCAGCCGCGCGGCGGGCCGCCGGACCGCCGAACTGATGGCCCTGCCCGCCATGACGTACGGAACCCGGAGTCTGCCGCCCGAGGGGCTCGGCACGCTGGTCCTGCGCGGGGTGGCCGTGACGCGCGACGGCCGCAGGGTCCTCGACGGCGTGGACCTGACGGTCCCCGGCGGCACGTCGGTGGCGGTGGTCGGCCGCTCGGGCGCGGGCAAGTCCACGCTGGCCGAGGTCGCGGGGCGGCTCACGGAGCCCGACGAGGGAACGGTCCTGCTGGACGGTGTCCCGCTCGGCGCCGTACCGCACGACGAACTGCGCCGTGAGGTCGGTTACGCCTTCGAGCGCCCGGTCCTGTTCGGCGCCACGCTCGGCGAGGCGCTGGCCGGCCGGGCGCCGGTGGCGGAGGAACGGGCGCGGACCGACGAACGGGTCCGGGCGGCGGCACGCGCGGCGAGCGCGGACGCGTTCGTACGGCTGCTCCCGCAGGGCTACGCGACCCCGCCGCACACTGCCCCGCTCTCCGGAGGTGAACTCCAACGCCTGGGCCTTGCAAGGGCGTTCGCCCGCGCCGGGCGGCTGCTGGTGCTGGACGACGCGACGTCCAGCCTGGACACCGTCACGGAACACCAGGTGGAACGCGCCCTCGCCCGGGATGTGCGCCACGGCACCCGGCTGATCGTGGCCCACCGCCTGTCCTCGGCGGCCCGCTGCGACCTGGTGGTCTGGCTGGAGGAGGGCCGGGTGCGGGCGACCGGCCCGCACGAGGAGCTGTGGCGCTCCGACGGCTATCGGGCCCTGTTCGCCCATCCCGAGCCCACCACTCCCGAAGCCGTCTCTCCCCAGCCCACCACTCCCGAAGCCGTCTCCCCCGAAGCCACCACTTCCGAACCCGCCCCGCCGGAGCCCGCGTCGCCGGAGTCCGCGTCGCCCCGTACCGCCGCGCGGGCCGACCGATGAGCGCCGCCGCGAAGGCGCCGACGGACGGGACACGTCCCGGCCGGGGGATGCTGGGCAGGAACCTGCCGCCCGCCCGACGGTTCCTGGGGAGCAGGAAACGGGTCCTCGTCCGGCTCGGCGGCTGGTCGTTGCTGGAGTCCGGGCAGACCTTCCTCGGCGGGTACTGCCTCGCCCAGGCCCTCGACCGCGGCTTCCTCGCCGGACACACCGGCACCGGTCTCGGCTGGCTCGCGGTCGCCGCCGCCTCGATCCTCGGAGCGGGACCTCCCGTGCGGGGCGTCTTCTCCCAACTCGCCCAGCTGACCGAGCCGTTGCGGGACGCGCTCGTACGGCGCGCGGTCCGGCAGGCGTTGCGCCGGGCGGTCACCGACCCGGCCCGTACCGACGACCGCTCGGACACCGGGGCGGTCTCGCGGCTCACCCACCAGACCGAGATCGTCCGCGACAGCTTCGCCGGACTCGTCCTCACCGTCAGGGCTTTCGTCTTCAACGCCGTCGGCGCGCTGATCGGCCTGCTCGCCCTCGCCCCCGAACTGCTCCTCGTGGTCGTGCCGCCGCTCGTCGTGGGCCTCGCGCTCTTCCTCGCCACACTGCTCCCGATGGCCTCGGCCCAGCGTCGCTTCCTGGACGCCGACGAGGCCGTCGCCGAGGGGGTGGGAGCTGTCTCCGCCGGCCATCGCGACCTTGTCGCCTGCGGCGCGCAGGCGGACGCGGCGGCGCGCACGGGGCTGCTGTTCGAGACGGCCGAGCGGACGTCGCGTGTGCTGGCGCGGTGGGCGGCGGTACGTACGGTGGCACTCGGCGTCGCCGGTCAACTCCCCGTGCTTCTGCTGCTCGTCACCACCCCGTGGCTGCTGCGGCAGGGCGTGACGACCGGCGCGCTGGCCGGGGCGCTCACCTACCTCCTCCAGGCGCTGCTGCCCGCGCTGCACAGCATGATGACCGCGCTCGGGGCGGCTACCGGCGCGGCAAGCCCTCGGCACTGAAGCCGGCCGTGGACGACGCCGTTTCCCGTAT
>NZ_JBHUZM010000267.1:0-2968 GCF_042667665.1 Streptomyces sp. NPDC057307
GCGCCCGCCCCCCTCGTTCGGCCCCCTGTTGTCCGGCCCTGTCCGGGACGGCCGTGGCTCACTCCTCGGCGAGCATCCCCGTACGCAAGGTGGTCAGGATGCGCGAGAGCAGCCGGGACACATGCATCTGCGACACGCCCAGCTCGGCGCCGATCTCGGACTGGGTCATCTCACGCCCGAATCGCATCTCGACGATCCCGCGCTCACGTTCGTCCAGCTCCTCCAGGAGGGGAGCCAGCGCGTGGAAGTCCTCGACCAGTTCCATGGCCGGATCGCACGCGCCGAGCGTGTCGGCGAAGGCGCGCCCGCCGGTGCCGGCCGGTCCGTCGTCCCCGCCGTCGGTCGGCAGGTCGATCGACCCGGCGGTGTAGCCGTTGGAGGCGATCCGCCCGTCGATGACCTCGGCCTCGGTCAGCTCCAGATGCCCGGCCAGCTCCGCCACGGTGGGGGTGCGGCCGAGCGTGTCGGTCAGCGCGTCCTGGGCCCTGGCCAGGTCCGCGCGCAACTCCTGAAGCCTGCGCGGCACATGGACGGCCCAGGTGGTGTCCCGGAAGAACCGCTTGATCTCCCCATGGATGTACGGCACGGCGAAGGAGCTGAACTCCACCTCGCGGGACAGATCGAACCGGTCGATGGCCTTGATCAGACCGATCGTGCCGACCTGGAGGACGTCCTCCATGTCACCGCTGCCGAGATTGCGGAAGCGCCGTGCCGCGTATCTGACCAGGGACTGGTTCATCTCGATCAGTGTGTTGCGGGCGTACTGGTACTCGTGGGTGCCTTCTTCGAGGACCTGGAGCCGGTCGAAGAAGAGCTTCGACAGCTTCCTGGCGTCCTGGGGGGAGACCTTCCCCGTGTCCTCGATCCAAGGCAGCTCGCCGGACGTCGAGTCCGTACGAGCGCTGGCCGCCCCGATGCCCGCGGGGGCCGGAGCGGCGGGGGAATCCGTACTCTTCGTCACGTCATCGCCTTTGCTGATGTAGGCACTCTGCTGTGATGCCACTGCCTGAGGACCCGTCCGGTACTACCGTGGCCTAATAGTTGCTGTCTGGCAAGTGTTGCCCCCGAGTGGTCTCTCCAGTGCTCTCTCCGGCGGGATGCGTGAGCGAAGATCGCCTAGCATGTCCGCGGAAGGCTGGTGAGTCGTGGTACTGAAAACATTCGGCTGGGCATTCGGGTTCACCGTGCTCGGCCTCGCGGTGGCGGTGCTCTACGACGGCTGGACCGCGCTCGGGGTCGTGGCGATCCTGACCGTGCTGGAGATCTCGCTGTCCTTCGACAACGCGGTGATCAACGCCGGGATCCTGAAGAAGATGAGTGCCTTCTGGCAGAAGATCTTCCTCACGATCGGTGTCCTCATCGCCGTGTTCGGCATGAGACTCGCGTTTCCCGTCATCATCGTCGCGGTCACCGCCAAGCTGAGCCCCGTCAAGGCGGTGCAGCTGGCGGTCAACGACAAGGACCGGTATCAGCAACTGGTCACCGACGCCCACCCGTCGATCGCCGCCTTCGGCGGCATGTTCCTGCTGATGATCTTCCTCAACTTCATCTTCGAGGACCGCGAGATCAAGTGGCTGGGCTGGATCGAACGCCCGCTGGCCAGACTCGGACAGGTCGAGATGCTGTCCGTCTGCCTCTCGCTGATCGTGCTCCTGATCGCCTCCATGACGGTCGCGACCCACGCCCACCAGCACGGTGGCGAACACGCCGACAAGGCGCAGACGGTCCTCACCTCCGGACTCGCCGGCCTCGTCACGTATCTGATCGTCGGCGGGCTCTCCAGCTTCTTCGAGAACAGACTGGCCGACGAGGCGGACACCCAGGCCGACGCGGAGGTCATTCCGCCGGGCGAACCGGGAACGGAGACCGCGTCCGACCAGAGCGGCAAGGGCGGTCCCTCCCTGGTCGCCGTCACCGGCAAGGCCGCCTTCTTCATGTTCCTCTACCTCGAAGTCATCGACGCGTCCTTCTCCTTCGACGGCGTGATCGGCGCGTTCGCCATCACCAACGACATCGTGCTGATGGCACTCGGCCTCGGTATCGGCGCGATGTACGTCAGGTCGCTCACCGTCTACCTGGTCCGCCAGGGCACCTTGGACGACTACGTCTATCTGGAGCACGGCGCGCACTACGCGATCGGCGCGCTGGCCGTGATCCTGATCATCACCATCCAGTACCAGATCAGCGAGATCATCACCGGCCTCATCGGCGTCGTCCTCATCGGCTGGTCGTTCTGGTCGTCGGTCCTGCGCAACCGGCGGATCGCGGCGGGCCGAGCACGCGCGTCGGACATGGCGTAAGGCGTACGTGACCACCGAGACGGCCCGCCGCGTCACCGATGTGCTCCAGCCCCGCAACGCCCTGCTCGCCGGAATGACCGGCATCGGCGCGGCGGCGGCGGGCGACTGGACCGGCGTCCCCTGGGGGCTGCTGGGCGCGGTGTGCGCCGGGACTGTGCCCGCCGCGTACATCGAGTGGGAGCGCGGGCGCGGCAGATGGGGCGACCGGCACGTCGTGGACCGGACGCAGCGCGCACCGATCTTCCTGGTGATCCTCGGCTCCGTAGGTCTCGGCGCGCTCGCCATGATCGCCGGTGGGGCACCCACGGGCATCCTGGTCGCGATGACCGCCCTGTGGGCGATGACGGTCGTCCTGCTGGCGGTCAACACCGTATGGAAGATCAGCGTCGACTCCGCCGTGGCGTCCGCGGTCGTCGCGATGCTCGCCGCCGTCCACGACCCCTGGTGGCTCGCGGCGTACGCGGTGGTCGGCGCCGTGTGCTGGTCCCGGGTACGCCTCGGCTACCACTCCGTCGCCCAGACGGCGGCGGGCGCGACGCTGGGCGCGGCCACGGCGACGGCGTTCCTCCCGCTCTAGGTGTATTGACCCGGAGGGTTGTTGACGCGGGTGATGGGCGGGTGTCCGTCGAGTGCGGTGTGGCAGCGATGGTGGTTGTAGGTGTGGAGGA
>NZ_JBHUZM010000268.1:0-2890 GCF_042667665.1 Streptomyces sp. NPDC057307
GCCCCGGGAATTCCACCCGGGGCGTCCGCGTTCCCGTGTCACTGCCCGGGAATCCCCGCGCGCCCCTCGGAGGCGCCGTGACGGGCCCCGGAGCGGCGCCGGGCGGCCACCGCCCGCCTGTGCGGGCACCGGTCTCGTGAGCAGCCGCGCCACGAGGTCGTTACCATGGCCGTTCCGGACCTGACCGGGAGACCCGGAAACGCACGAGGAGCGCTCTTGCCAGACGAGGCCCAGCCACTCGCCGCCGCACAGCCCGATCCGCACGCAGACCGGGCCGCCGCGGTGCCTGCCACGCCGCAGAAGCCGGCGGACGGGGCGAGGACGGCTGCGCAGACGCCCGCCGAGCGCAACGGGTCCGGCGCCAACGGAGCCAAGCCCAAGCCGGCGACCGCCTCGGCCTCCACCCCGGCCCCGGCACCCACTCCGGCCCCGGCACCGACCCCCGCGACGGATCCCGCCCCGGCGCCGGGCTCCTCGCCCGCCAAGAGCCAGCTCCCGGTCCCCGTCACCGCGCCGAAGCCCGTCCCGGCCGCCCCCTCACGCTCCGGCGGCTCCTCCAACCGGGTACGCGCCCGGCTGGCCCGTCTCGGCGTGCAGCGCTCCTCGCCGTACAACCCGGTCCTCGAACCGCTGCTGCGGACCGTACGCGGCAACGACCCCAAGATCGACACCGCCGTACTCCGCCAGATCGAGCGCGCCTACCAGGTCGCCGAGCGCTGGCACCGGGGCCAGAAGCGCAAGAGCGGCGACCCGTACATCACCCACCCCCTCGCCGTGACGACGATCCTCGCCGAACTCGGCATGGACCCGGCCACACTCATGGCGGGGCTGCTGCACGACACCGTCGAGGACACCGAGTACGGCCTGGACACCCTGCGCAAGGACTTCGGCGACCAGGTCGCCCTCCTCGTCGACGGCGTCACCAAGCTCGACAAGGTCAAGTTCGGCGAGGCCGCCCAGGCCGAGACCGTACGCAAGATGGTCGTCGCCATGGCCAAGGACCCCCGCGTCCTGGTCATCAAGCTCGCCGACCGGCTGCACAACATGCGCACCATGCGCTATCTCAAGCGGGAGAAGCAGGAGAAGAAGGCCCGCGAGACGCTGGAGATCTACGCGCCGTTGGCCCACCGCCTGGGCATGAACACCATCAAGTGGGAGCTGGAGGACCTCGCCTTCGCGATCCTCTACCCCAAGATGTACGACGAGATCGTCCGGCTCGTCGCCGAGCGGGCGCCCAAGCGCGACGAGTATCTGGCCATAGTGACCGACGAGGTCCAGTCCGATCTGCGCGCCGCCCGGATCAAGGCCACCGTCACCGGCAGGCCGAAGCACTACTACAGCGTCTACCAGAAGATGATCGTGCGAGGCCGCGACTTCGCCGAGATCTACGACCTGGTGGGCATCCGCGTCCTCGTCGACACCGTCCGCGACTGCTACGCGGCGCTCGGCACCGTCCACGCCCGGTGGAATCCGGTACCGGGACGGTTCAAGGACTACATCGCGATGCCCAAGTTCAACATGTACCAGTCGCTCCACACGACGGTCATCGGACCCAGCGGCAAGCCGGTCGAGCTGCAGATCCGTACGTTCGACATGCACCGCCGCGCCGAGTACGGCATCGCCGCGCACTGGAAGTACAAGCAGGAGGCCGTCGCCGGGGCGTCCAAGGTCCGCACCGACATCCCGAAGAACGTCGGCAAGGGCGCCGGTCAGGACACCGTCAACGACATGGCGTGGCTGCGCCAGTTGCTCGACTGGCAGAAGGAGACAGAGGACCCCAGCGAGTTCCTGGAGTCCCTGCGCTTCGACCTGTCGCGCAACGAGGTCTTCGTCTTCACGCCCAAGGGCGACGTCATAGCGCTGCCGGCCGGGGCCACCCCCGTCGACTTCGCCTACGCCGTCCACACGGAGGTCGGCCACCGCACCATAGGGGCGCGGGTCAACGGACGGCTCGTCCCCCTCGAATCGACCCTCGACAACGGCGACCTGGTGGAGGTCTTCACCTCCAAGGCGTCGGGCGCGGGACCCTCACGGGACTGGCTGGGCTTCGTCAAGTCGCCACGGGCCAGGAACAAGATCCGCGCGTGGTTCTCCAAGGAGCGCCGCGACGAGGCGATCGAGCACGGCAAGGACGCCATCGCCAAGGCGATGCGCAAGCAGAACCTGCCGATCCAGCGAATCCTCACCGGAGACTCGCTCGTCACGCTCGCACACGAGATGCGCTACCCCGACATCTCGTCCCTGTACGCGGCGATCGGCGAGGGCCATGTCGCCGCGCAGGGCGTCGTACAGAAACTCGTGCAGGCGCTCGGCGGCGAGGAGGCCGCCAACGAGGACATCGCCGAGAGCGCGCCGCCCTCGCGCGGCCGCTCCAAGCGCCGCTCCAGCAGCGACCCCGGTGTGGTCGTCAAGGGCGTCGAGGACGTGTGGGTCAAGCTCGCCCGCTGCTGTACACCGGTCCCCGGCGACCCGATCATCGGCTTCGTCACCCGCGGCAGCGGAGTCTCCGTCCACCGGGCGGACTGCGTCAACGTGGACTCGCTGTCGCAGCAGCCGGAGCGGATCCTCGAAGTCGAGTGGGCGCCCACCCAGTCGTCCGTCTTCCTCGTCGCCATCCAGGTCGAGGCACTGGACCGGTCCCGGCTGCTATCGGACGTCACCCGGGTCCTGTCCGACCAGCACGTCAACATCCTGTCGGCGGCCGTCCAGACGTCCCGCGACCGGGTCGCCACGTCGCGCTTCACCTTCGAGATGGGCGACCCGAAGCACCTCGGGCATGTACTGAAGGCGGTGCGGGGCGTGGAGGGCGTGTACGACGTCTACCGCGTCACCTCGGCCCGCAGGCCGTAGGACACCTGACGACGGAGCGGCCCGGCGGTGGGATCACCGC
>NZ_JBHUZM010000269.1:0-2716 GCF_042667665.1 Streptomyces sp. NPDC057307
CCCAATCCACCAAGTGGACGAGGTCGGGGTATCAACATATCTGGCGTTGACTTTTGGCACGCTGTTGAGTTCTCAAGGAACGGACGCTTCCTTTGGTCCCGTCTCCGGGCCCTCCGGGCTTCCCTTCGGCCTTACGTTTCAAACAGTATCAGGCCTTTTCGCTTTCCCTGACCATCTCTTCCGCAGGCATGCGGAAGCCGTATCCGAGAGAGTTTATGACTTGATGGGTGCTGCCGACCGCCGACTCGAAGTCGCGTTAGGGCCAGGCAGGAGTACGACAGTACATGCCGTCCCGGCGGGCAGGCAAATCGTTTTCGGCCCGTCGTGGGACCGCCAACTGGCAGCTCTCGGGCGGAACCGTCACTTCATATGACTTACGCTTCTGAACGGTACGTCGTCCATGACAGGTAGTGACGACGGCAGACGAATCTCCGCCCCCTGGGAGGCTCCCCATGACCAGCGTGACGTCCCCACTTGCTGGACGCGCCATCGGACTCGCGGCTGTACCGGATCCGGTGTTCTCCGATGCGATGGTGGGTCCCGGTACCGCGATCGACCCCGTGCGTGAGCCGTCCGAGGCCGTAGCGCCGATCGACGGCATCGTCGTATCCCTGCATCCGCACGCTTTCGTCGTCCTCGACTCCGAGGGGCACGGGGTGCTGACGCACCTCGGCATCGACACCGTCCAGCTGAACGGCACCGGCTTTGAACTCCTCGTGGCCAAGGGCGACACCGTGACGCGGGGTCAGGGCGTCGTTCGGTGGAACCCCGTCGATGTCGAGGCCGCCGGGAAGTCACCGGTGTGCCCGGTGGTGGCGCTGGACGCGAGTGTCGAGGCGCTGTCCGACGTCGTCCAGGACGGCGAAGTGAAGTCCGGCGACGCGCTCTTCGGCTGGCGGTGACCTCCGCGACCTAGTCGGCACGGCCGTCGGCCGTCATGACCGGCGGTCAGTTCATCAACCGCGGCGATCCGGTCGGTCGCCGCACAACCGGAGACGGGTGCAATGCAGACAACGCTGCGAGGCGTCGGCGTCAGCCACGGGGTGGCTATCGGCGAGGTTCGGCACATGGGTACAGCGGTTCTCGAACCGCCGGCCAAGCAGATTCCGACCGAGGAGGCCGAGCGCGAACAGGGGCGTGCCCGCCAGGCCGTCGAGGCCGTGGCCGCCGACCTGATCGCTCGGGGCAATCTGGCCGGCGGTGAGGCACAGGGGGTGCTCGAAGCGCAGGCCATGATGGCCCAGGACCCGGAGCTGATGTCCGACGTGGACCGGCGTATCGCCGTCGGGAGCACGGCGGAGCGTGCCGTGTACGACGCGTTCGCGTCCTACCGGGCGCTGCTCGCGGGCGCCGGTGAGTATCTGGCGGGGCGGGTCGCCGACCTGGACGACGTGCGGAACCGGATCGTGGCGCGGCTGCTCGGGGTGCCGATGCCCGGTGTGCCGGACAGCGACGAGCCGTACGTACTGATCGCGCGTGACCTGGCTCCCGCCGACACGGCGCTGCTCGATCCGACGCTGGTGCTCGGTTTCGTGACCGAGGAGGGCGGGCCGACCAGTCACAGCGCGATTCTCGCGCGCCAGCTGGGGGTGCCCGCCGTGGTGGCCCTGCCCGGCGCCGGTGAGCTGGCCGAGGGCACGCTGGTCGCTGTCGACGGCAGTACGGGTGAGGTCTTCGTCGAGCCGAGTGCCGACAAGCGTGCCGAGCTTGAGGAGTCCGCCGCGGCGCGGCGGGCCGCGCTGGCCGCCTCCTCCGGGCCGGGCGCCACGTCCGACGGGCACAAGGTGCCGCTGCTGGCGAATGTCGGCGGTCCCGCCGATGTGCCGGCGGCCGTCGAGGCGGGTGCGGAGGGTGTGGGGCTGTTCCGTACCGAGTTCCTGTTCCTCGACGACAGCAAGCAGGCGCCGTCGGAGGAGAAGCAGGTCGAGGTCTACCGCCAAGTGCTGGAGGCGTTCCCCGAAGGCCGGGTGGTCGTACGGGTGTTGGACGCGGGCGCCGACAAGCCGCTGGACTTCCTGACCCCGGCCGACGAGCCGAATCCGGCGCTCGGTGTGCGGGGGCTGCGGAGTCTGCTGGAGCACCCGGATGTGCTGCGGACCCAGCTCACCGCGCTGTCGAAGGCGGCCGAGGGTCTGCCGGTGTATCTGGAGGTCATGGCGCCGATGGTGGCCGACCGCACCGACGCCAAGGCGTTCGCCGACGCGTGTCGTGAGGCGGGGCTGAACGCCAAGTTCGGGGCGATGGTGGAGATTCCGTCGGCCGCTCTGCGGGCGCGCTCGGTTCTTCAGGAGGTCGAGTTCCTTTCGCTGGGGACCAACGATCTCGCGCAGTACACCTTCGCCGCCGACCGCCAGGTGGGCGCCGTGTCTCGGTGGCAGGACCCGTGGCAGCCCGCGCTGCTCGATCTGGTGGCCATGGCGGCGGACGCCGCCGCTGCCGAGGGCAAGAGCTGTGGCGTGTGTGGTGAGGCGGCCTCCGATCCGCTGCTGGCGTGTGTGCTCACCGGGCTCGGTGTGACGTCGCTGTCGATGGGCGCCGCGTCGATCCCTTACGTACGGGCGACGCTGGCGAAGTACTCCCTCGCGCAGTGCGAGCGTGCCGCTGCCGCCGCGCGCGCGGCCGACACCGCCGAGGGCGCGCGGTCGGCCGCCCAGGCGGTGCTGTCCGGAGAGTGACCGGTCAGCGGGTGTAGGAGGAGCTTCCCGCCGCGTCGCGG
>NZ_JBHUZM010000270.1:0-2642 GCF_042667665.1 Streptomyces sp. NPDC057307
CGTACTGGGCGTACTTGGGCGACTCCGACAACGCGGCGAGGTGCCGTGCCAGGCGTCGCAGGCCAGGCGGGACTTTGAAGACAGGGCCTAGGGGCTTGAGCAGCAACCAAGCTGTGAGGCGTGGCCTGGATGGGCCGGCCAGGCTCGACGTCGGCACTTGGCCACGTTGGCCCTGGGCGAACTCGGGGCCGTGTTGCACCACCTGAGAGACACGATCTAGGCGATCCCGCCATGAGTCGGTGCCCAGCTGCGCGACATCGCGGGCCGCCTCGACATCACCACCGGCAAGAAAAGACGACGACCCGTACTGCGAGGGCGGCGCGGCCGAGCGCTACGGCCGGCCGCTCGGCCTCGACTCCGACGTGATCACCGGCGGCGCGCATCTCGACCTCGACGCGGGCTACGGCTCCTGGCCGTCGATCCTCGACTGGTGCCTCGACCCCACCGTCCGGCTGTCGCCGAGGCCCGGGACACCCGGGGAGTAATCCGAATCATTCCCGCATGTCCGACAATTCATGGAGTAATTCCAATTAGCCGTCGATACAGGGCAGTTGGAGCGTTAAAACCGCTGATTGGAACGTTCAAACTCTTGACCCGCTTCCCGCCGGAAGGCGACGATCTTCTGGTCGCCCACGCGTGTGGGCGATGAACGAGCACCGGAATTCTGCCTGTCCGATTTCGTATCCACGAAGGGTCGGTATCTCCGTGTCCCCCCACTCGCTCCACCGCAAGATCGGCTCAGCCGCAGCGGCGTTCGGCATCGCCGCCCTGTCCCTCGCGCTCAACTCCGGCCCGGCCCAGGCCGCCGAGCCGACGGAGCGCGTATCCGCCACCGCCGCGGCCCCACCCGCGGCCGCCGATTCCGGCAACGCGCTCGTCACGTTCACCAACAACAACGACGGCGGCGTGTACACCTGCGAGATCACGACGCCCTCCGGGCTCGGACACGCGCCGACCCAGCCGCATCAACTCTCCTGGCGGTCGGTCGCGGTCTGCGGTGTCGTCGTGCGCATGTACGGGGTCAGCGCCTCGTACGTGTGGGGCAGCGACATCGCCTACTTCCCGGGCAGCAGCTACGACATCACCGGCACGATCGCCGAGACCGTCGGCAGGGTGAACGTGCCCCCGGGCGCGTGGGGTCTGAACAACAACATCATCATCTTCACCCCGGCCGGTTACACGGCCACCCCGGGCAACGGCTGCGCGGCCGTCGCCGCCGACCAGACCAAGTGCACGGCGACCGCGGGGCCGATCATGGTCAGCTGAGTGGTGCGCCGGGTGGTGCGGGCGCCTGACCGGGCTTACGGCCTGTCAGGCGCCCTTCCCTGCTCGTGGGCACCCTCCTCGTGTGCGCCCTCGGCGTGGAATCTCACCGGGGCCCGGAAGCGGGCCCGGCGCGCCGCGCGCCGGAAAGTGATCAGGACCGCCGGGCCCGCGACCAGGATGCAGACGAAGTTGGTGACCGCGCGGCCGGTGTCCCAGCCCAGGGACGTGGCCAGGTCGAACGCGAGGTAGCGCTGCCACTGCTCGGTGAACGGCAGGCCGGGCAGATAGGCGATCGAGCTGTCCGGGTCGAGGGAGAACGGCCAGAAGGACAGGTTGAGCAGAAAGCCGAAGAGATAGCCGGACAGGGAGCCGTAACCGGCCAGGAGGAAGACCTCACGGCGGCCGGTGGCCCGTGGGAGCAGGGCCGCGTTGACCGCGGACAGAACGCCGAGCATGGCCAGCGCCTCGGAGTTGATGCCGCCCTCGGCGATCTCCGACAGATTGCTCGACGCGGCCGTCACCCGGGTCCGCGCCAATCAGCACAACGACGGCGGCTGGAACTACAGCAAGGCGGAGGGCGACCCCACGGCGCTCGCCGCGCCGAGCGACATCGACATGACCGGCGCGTCCATGGCCGCGCTGTGCGTGTCCGGCGTGCCCGCCACCGACCCGGACGTGGTCCAGGCGAAGGCGTTCCTGAAGACCAAACTCATCAACACCACGGGCGCGTTCAACGCCATGTGGGGTCCGAACACCGACTCCAACGGCTGGGCCGTGTCCGGCCTCAACGCCTGCGGCATCAACCCCCAGACCGGCGACTTCCTGACCTCGGCGGGCAAGACGCCCGTGGACTTCCTCATCGCCCAGCAGTTCAACCCGGGCGGCGGCTTTAAGTACCTGCCGAGCGACACGAGTCCGTCCTCGTACGCGTCGATCGACGGGCTGCGCGCCGTCGCCGGCGCGGGCTTCACCGCCGCGCCCCCGGTCCCGACCACGGCCGGCGCGCCGCGCTGGGTCGCCACCGGCGCGTTCACGGCGGGTACGGCGACCAGCCTCGCCGTGACCGTCGACGACGGCACGTCGCTGAAGGTCTGCTCGGTCGCCCTCACCCCGACCGGCACGACGACCGCCCTCGGTACCGTGCTGAACGCCGCCGCGGGCGCCGCCACCCCGTCGGGCTGTGTCACCGGTGTCACGCCGGCGTCCGGGACGGGCACGATCACGGCCCTCAACGGCAAGGCGAACGCGGGCAGTTCGACGTGGAAGCTGAGCATCGACGGTGCCGCGGCCACCACGGCGACACGCGGCGCCACGGTCAACGCCGGAGACACGATCTCCCTGCGCTACGGCAGCTGAGCCCTCGTCGGTTCCCGGCC
>NZ_JBHUZM010000271.1:0-2440 GCF_042667665.1 Streptomyces sp. NPDC057307
CCCTGGCCCGGGGCCCGGGCCAGGCGGGACTTTGACGACAGGTCCTAGTCGCGGATGTGTGGGAACAGGTCGACGAACGGCGCCGCCGTCGCCGCGATGCCCCGGCCGTACGGCGCGTCGAAGTCCCAGATCAGGAAGAGCAGGAAGGCGATCAGGGCACTGAACAGCCCGGCCAGGAGCAGTTCCCGCCAGGTGCGGCGGATCTGGAGCGTGAAGATCAGCCCCACGGTCACCACGGCGCCGATGATGAGGCCGAACCAGACGACCCCCGGCATGGTCGCCCCCGCGTTCTCGCCCCGGGCGCCCCGCGCGTCGTCGGCCGCCGCCACCTGGTCGACCAGCGGCTGATACGCCTGCGCCTCGTGGTCGTTGGCCGGCACGTAGTCGGTGACGCTCCGCCGGACCTGCTCCAGCAGCGCCGTGCCCTTGTCGCTGAGGCTGTTGTGCTCGGACATGTGGGGCCACTCGGTGTCGACCACGTAACTGACGTACGCGTCGACATCGCCCCGGATACGGTCGCGCACCTCGGCCGGGTAGACCTCGGACCGCGCCTGCACCTCGTGCAGGGCCTGTGCCTCCTGGCGTACGGACTCCTGGGCCCCGCCGCGCGCCTCCCAGACGCCCGCGATGGCCAGGCCCAGCACGATCGCGTAGACCACGCCGATCATCATCGTCATGTACTCGAGGACGTCGGGGCTTTCGGAGGGATCGTCGTCGGCCGGCACGCGGCGGTTGTTGATGAGGACGATGGCCACGACGACCGCGCAGGCGGCGGCCATGGCCAGGGACAGGACAAGCCATTCCGACATGGGTCTCCGTCAGCTAGCGGGATCGGGGGCGAAGGATGGCGGCCGCCAGCACCGCCGGTGCCGTGAGCAGCAGCATGAGCATCACGATCGAGGTGCTGTTCGTCGGCTGTTTGCGGACAGGCGTCTTGTACGCGGGCAGGACCCGTACCTCCGGCGGCTCGGTCTTCGGCGGCGGAGGTGGGGTCGGTGACGGCGACGGTGACGGCGGGGGAGTGACGGGCGGCGGGGGAGGCGGTGGATCGACCGCGCGCCGCACCGGTGGCGGCGCGGGCGGTGGCGGTACGGGCGCGGGCTCGGCGACCACCGGCGGCTCGGGCTCGGGCTCCGGTTCCGGCGTCGGTGTCGGTGGTGGCGGTGGTGGGGGCTCCGGAGGCGGCGGAGAGGGCGGCGGAGGCGGTGGCGGGGGTTCGGGCGGCGGAGGCGGCGGTGGCGGCGGCGCGGGCCAGCAGGGCCCGTCGCCGATGATGACGACCGCGCCCGTACCGCCCGGCCCCGTCCACGCCGATACGCAGACGTCGGCGGCGGCCGGCAGAGGCACGCTGAATATGCAGACGAGACCGGTGACGGCCAGGGTCCGCACGGCAAGTGATCGGTACACGGCGGCAGCTTGAATCAACACGGCCCGCGCCGTGCCGAAATGGCGCCGGATTCCCCTGATCGGGGGGAATCGGCGCATTCCGCGTTTCTTTTTCTTTCTGAAGATTCTTTGAGACGCGTTGAACGCTCCTCACCCCGCCGCGCGTACTTAGGGCCATGAGCGGCGCGGCCCTGGCGCCCCAACTGGCTTACGAACTACGGGAGTTGACATGAACACCTGGCGGAACGCCTCGCTCGCGGTGACCGCGGTGGCCGTACTGGCCCTGACGACGGCGTGCGGTCAGGACAAGGGTGAGAGCCCCAACGGTCAGGCGGTCGGCGCCGCCGCACCCGCCGACGGCGGCTACGGATCGGACACCGGTTACGGCGACGAGTCGGCGACCGAACCCAAGACGGCCGGTCAACTGGCCGTGTGGGACAGCAAGAAGCTCGGCAAGGTCGTCACGGACAGCGAGGGCTTCACCCTCTACCGGTTCGACAACGACACCGCCGAGCCTCCCAAGTCGACCTGTGTGGGCGAGTGCGAGAAGGCGTGGCCGGTCGTCGCGGCCGGTGACGTCAAGGCGGCCGCCGGCACCGACGCCTCGAAGATCGGAGAGGTCACCCGCGCCGACGGCACCAAGCAACTGACCCTCGGCGGCTGGCCGATGTACCGCTACGCCAAGGACACCAACCCCGGCGACGCCAACGGGCAGGGTGTGGGCGGCACTTGGTTCGCCTCGGCCCCCGACGGAAAGAAGGCCGCCCTCGGGGCGGCCGGAGCCGACGAGGCCGGCGGCACCGAGGCCGATCTCGCGGGACTGTCCGTGCGAAAGGACCCCAAGCTCGGTGAAATCGTGGTGGACGCAAAGGGTATGACGGTATATCGGTTCAAGAAGGACAGCGCTTGGCCGATGAAGACCGCCTGCACCGGCGCCTGCCTGGAAAAGTGGCCGGTAGTCGCTCCAGTCGACAAGAACGACACGGAAGGCATCATCAAGAAGGGCTTCGTGACGTTCGACCGGCCCGACGGAATCAAGCAGCAGACCATCGAC
>NZ_JBHUZM010000272.1:0-2074 GCF_042667665.1 Streptomyces sp. NPDC057307
GGTCGGGCTTCCTCACTCCAGGCCCGACCGGAGCGGCGCACGGCCCACCCCGTAGCGGTCGGGGTGCCACGCCGCTCCGCAGCCCCGTGTCGGCGGTTTCGGCGTCGCGCCCCTCCCGTGCCCCTCACTCTTCCGTCTCCGCAGGTGAGGGCCTATCCGCGTCTCTACTCATCTCATGTACTAGGTACGGATACTCAGTACCCCGTCGCGGACCTCACCCGTCCGGCCCACGCGCTGGCCACGATCGCCTCCGTGTCCGTACTCCCGCCTTGTCTTCACCGGCGGCTGGGCCAGCGGCATCAACCTGGGACCCCGCACACGGTGATCCGACCGGTGGCCTCCAGGATCCGGAACTTCCGGCGGCGCAAGGCGGAGAGGCGCGCGGGGCGGCGTCGGGCCTCCCGGGCGCGGCACCCGGAAAAGCGGCCGCTAAGGTCCATTTCCATGGCACGGATTGCGGTGATCGGCGCCGGGATGGGCGCGATGGCGGCGGCTGCCCGGCTGGCCGTGGCGGGGCACCGGGTGACGGTGTACGAACGCTCGGCGACGTACGGCGGCGCCCTCGGCCGGTTCGAGCGCGACGGGTTCGCGTACGACACGGGGCCCGCGCTGCTGCATCTGCCGGCCGTCTACCGGGATCTGTTCGTCAAGACCGGCAAGAAGCCGCTCGAAGAGTGCGTGCGGATGACCCAGGTCGACCCGGCGAGCCGGCATGTCTTCCCCGACGGCACCGACGTGTCCCTGCCCAACGCGTCGCGCGCCGGCGTCGTCGCGGCCCTGGACGCCGCCCTCGGCGGCGGCGCGGGCGAGCGGTGGGGCGACTTCCTCGGCCGGGCGCGGGACGCCTGGGACCGGTCGCGGCGCCCTCTGTTGGAGGAGCCGCTGCGGGACGACTGGCAGGTGCTGGGACGCGATCCGTATCCGGCCGTCCGGCAGCGGAGACTGCTGCGCGGGCCCCGGCTGGCGGGCACCGTCGCCGAGGTGGGGGCCCAGGAGCTGGGTGATCCCCGGCTCGCCGCGCTGTTCGAGGGGTACGCCCTGTCGTACGGTCTCGATCCTCGGCACACCCCGGCGGGCGCCGCACTGCTGCCGTACATGGAGCAGACCTTCGGCAGTTGGTACGTACGGGGCGGGATGCGGGCGCTGGCGCACGCGGTGTACGAGCGGTGCCTGGCGCGCAGGGTGGAGTTCGTCTTCCACGCCGATGTGACCCGGATCGTCGAGAAGGACGGCCGCGCGGCCGGTGTCGAGCTGGCGCCGGGGCCGTCCGTCGGCGCCGCCACGGTCGTCGGGGCGGACCATGTGGTGGCGGGCACGGCTCCCGCCGCGCTCGTGGGCGAGGAGCTGTGGCGGGACGGCGACGTACGGCCCGGGGGCGGGGGCGCGGGCGTCGGGACGCCGTCGGTCCCCGGCCGGTTCACGGTGCTGCTGGCCCTCCGTGGCGGCAGGCCGGACGGCACGGCGCACCGTACGGTGGTCCACTCCCCCGCCCGCGTCGACGAGGCCGGCGCCGTGTTCTCGGGGCGGACGGCGGAGCGGCCCACGGTCACGGTGCTGCGGCCGGACGACCCGACGACGCGTCCGGACGACGGGCACGAGGCGGTCACCCTCACGGCGACCGTGGCACCGCACGGTCCGGTGGACTGGACGGACGCCGGGCTGCGTGAGCGCTACGCCGATGTGCTGGTGGAGACGGCCGGCGCCGCCGTGCCCGAGCTGCGGGAGCGGCTGTGCTGGCGGGAGATCCGTACACCGGCGGACACGGCGGCCACGACCGGGGCGCGGGGTGGCTCGGTGCCCGCGCCGTCGCTGGCGGGTGCCGGGGGCCGGCTGCTGCGTCCGGCGAACACCACGCGGCTGCCCGGTCTCCATCTGGTCGGCGGCGAGGCGCATCCGGGCGGTGGGCTTGCGCACGCGGGGATGTCCGGGGCGCTGGTCGCCGGGCTGATCGTCGAGGGGGCGGACTTCCGCGGCTCGCGCTAGGTGTATTGATCACGAGCGTTGTTGACACTGGTCGGGCTTGATCATGGCGAAGACCTCCGGTGTGGTGGAGCTGTCTAGGAACGCACCACTC
>NZ_JBHUZM010000273.1:0-1770 GCF_042667665.1 Streptomyces sp. NPDC057307
GGGGCTCAGCCGTACGCCGGTCAGGAACGCGGTCGGGGTTCCGGCTACTCGGCGACCAGCCGGACGGTGCTCATGATCTTCATCAGCGTGGCGTCCGGGATCTCGTCCTCCACGCCCTTGGCGCCGTACACGACCCATGTCGTGTAGTCGCCCTTGGCGTTGGTGAAGGTGAAGGCGATCGACTTGCCGTCGGTGTCGCACTTCTCCTTCTTGGGCAGGCCCGTGCTCGCGGCCGTCGAGTAGTGCCCCTTGAGTCCGGCCTTGGTGGTGTAGGCCTTGGACTTCTCGACCTTGATCGCCGCCTGCTGCTGTGCCTTGGTGGCCTCCTGGCCGTACGCGGCCCAGACCCAGCTGCCGGACTCGTTGCTGGCGGCGGTCGCCGTGTCCTTGGCGCCCTTGCCGCCCTTGGTGCCCGTGCCGCCGAGGCTGACGTCCTCCGTCGTGCCGTCCTTGTCGGTGTCCTGCTCGCACCAGTTGGACTTCAGGAAGGCGGGGGCGGAGAAGGTGATGGCGGGCGAGCCGTCACCCTTCTCGGCGTCCTCGAAGCCCGAGAACGTGTCGGGCTTCTCGACGACCCAGTCGGCGGGGACGTCGAACTGCGTCCCGTGATTGGGGTTCGTCACGACCTTCCAGCCCGCGACGGTCGGCTTGGCGACGTCCGAACCGTCGCGCGGGTTGACCTTCGGCGACGGATCCGTCTTCGGCTGCTTCGACTCGGACGCCTTGGAGTCGTCGGCGACGTTCGTGCTCTTGTCGTCGTCCTGGCCGAGCACGAAGAAGGCCGTGGCCGCCGCCGCGACGACGACCGCCGACGCGGCGACGATCGCCACCGTCTTCGTGCGCTTCTTGTCCTGCGAGGGATCGGGACCCCCGGGCCCGCCCGGGACCGCGTACTGCGGCACGGTGGGCTGCTGGTACGGGTTGGGCTGCTGCTGTCCCGGCTGTTGCGGGTAACCGGGCTGCTGCGGATAACCCGGCTGCTGCTGGTGCCCAGGCTGCTGATATCCCGGCTGCTGATAGGGATTCGGCTGCTGGTACCCCGGCTGCTGGTACGGGTTCGAATTCGGATCCTGCGGGTTTTGCTCGCCCCCGGGCGGCTGCTGTCCTGGCCACATGGCGAGTAACGATAGAGGGGTCGTCCCCGCACTGCTACGGCCGCCCTGTCGCAGGATGGCAACTGAGGCTACTCGTGGGTAATATCGGCGCGCATGAGCTCTGATCAGATGACCGTCGGCGAGATGCTCGCCGCCACCGTTCCCATGGCGAGGACGCTCCAGTTGGAGTTCCTCGAAACCACCGCCGAGCGCGCGGTCGTACGGCTTCCGGACCGGGCCGACTTCCACAACCACGTGGGCGGCCCGCACGCCGGCGCGATGTTCACACTCGGGGAGACCGCCAGCGGTGCCGTCGTGCTCGCCGCCTTCGGCGACCAGCTCTCCCGCGCCGTACCGCTCGTCGTCAAGGCGGAGATCGGCTACAAGAAGCTCGCCAAGGGCGTCATCACGGCGACGGCCACCGTGGGCCGCCCGGTGGCCGAGGTCGTCGCCGAACTCGACGAGGGCGGCCGCCCCGAATTCCCCGTCGCCGTCGTCCTCCACCGCGAGGACGGTGCCGTCACCGGCGAGATGACCGTCGTCTGGACGCTGCGCCTCAACATCTGACACGGCCGCCGCCGACGGCCGCCGCCGATGTCGAGGCAGCCGCCGCCGACGTCCGGGGTCCCGGCGGCCGGGGTCATCGGGGAGTGCCACGCCCAGGTAGGCTGCCCGG
>NZ_JBHUZM010000274.1:0-1766 GCF_042667665.1 Streptomyces sp. NPDC057307
CCTGCACGCGGCGTAAGTCACGCCGTCCGGCCATGACCCCGGAGCGGCACCCGGCCACCACCGCAACCCACCCAGCCCGTCCGGCGCCTGAGGACAACCCGACCACCGGGCGGACCCGGCAAACGAAACCCCTACTAGTGACACGTTGAGTTTCAGTACGTACGCTCCTGAATATGGATATGCACACTGTCGTCGTGGGGACCTCCGGCACCACCGCCGAAGACGTCGTCGCCGTCGCCCGCGGCAACGCCCGCGTCGAGCTTTCCGCCGAGGCCCTCGCCGCGCTCGCCGCCGCCCGCGAGATCGTCGACGCGCTCGCCGCCAAGCCCGAGCCCGTGTACGGCGTCTCCACCGGCTTCGGCGCGCTCGCCAGCCGGGCCATCGGTCCGGACCTGCGGGGGCGGCTCCAGCGCAACATCGTGCGGTCGCACGCCGCCGGGATGGGCCCCCGCGTCGAGCGCGAGGTCGTGCGGGCGCTGATGTTCCTGCGGCTCAAGACCGTCGCGTCCGGGCACACCGGCGTACGCCCGCAGGTCGCGCAGACCATGGCGGACGTGCTGAACGCGGGGATCACCCCCCTCGTCCACGAGTACGGCTCCCTCGGCTGCTCCGGCGACCTCGCGCCGCTGTCCCACTGCGCGCTGACGCTGATGGGCGAGGGCGACGCCGAGGGCCCTGACGGCACGCTGAGGCCCGCCGGTGAGCTGCTCGCCGCGCACGGCATCGCGCCCGTCGAGCTGCGCGAGAAGGAGGGTCTCGCGCTCCTCAACGGCACCGACGGGATGCTCGGCATGCTGGTCATGGCCCTCGCCGACCTCCAGCGGCTCTACACCTCCGCCGACATCACCGCCGCGCTGACCCTGGAGGCCCTGCTCGGCACGGACAAGGTCCTCGCCCCCGAGCTGCACGCCATCCGCCCGCACCCCGGCCAGGGCGCCAGCGCCGACAACATGCTGCGGGTGCTCGACGGGTCCGGGCTGACCGGGCACTTCCAGGAGGACGCCGCGCCCCGGGTGCAGGACGCGTACTCCGTGCGCTGCGCCCCGCAGGTCGCCGGTGCGGGCCGGGACACCCTGGCGTACGCCCGGATCGTGGCCGATCGCGAGCTGGCGTCCTCCGTGGACAACCCGGTCGTGCTGCCGGACGGGCGCGTGGAGTCCAACGGCAACTTCCACGGCGCCCCCGTGGCGTACGTCCTGGACTTCCTCGCGATCGTCGCCGCCGACCTCGGCTCCATCGCCGAGCGCCGTACGGACCGGCTGCTCGACAAGAACCGCTCGCACGGCCTGCCCGCCTTCCTCGCGGACGACCCCGGTGTCGACTCGGGCCTGATGATCGCCCAGTACACGCAGGCCGCGCTGGTCAGCGAGATGAAGCGGCTGGCCGTCCCGGCGTCCGTCGACTCCATCCCGTCGTCGGCGATGCAGGAGGATCATGTGTCGATGGGCTGGTCGGCGGCGCGCAAGCTCCGTACGGCCGTCGCGCATCTGACGCGCATCGTCGCGGTGGAGATGTACGCGGCGACCCGCGCGATCGAGCTGCGTACGGGCCTGGTGCCCGCGCCCGCCTCGCGGGCCGCCATCGAGGCGGTGCGTGCGGCGGGGATCGAGGGGCCGGGTCCCGACCGGTTCCTGGCGCCGGATCTCGCGGCGGCCGACACGTTCGTGCACGAGGGCCGGCTGGTGGCCGCGGTGGAGCCGGTGACCGGTCCGCTGGCCTGACGCCGAGGGGTGTACGCGGAGGGGGCCGCCCGGCTGTGCCGGGCC
>NZ_JBHUZM010000275.1:0-1758 GCF_042667665.1 Streptomyces sp. NPDC057307
CCCCGCGACCGCTCCGGAGGCCGTGGCGGCCGTAGGGGCCGTGCTCGCCGAGGGGGGCGCGCCCCGGACGCTGGCCGCGCAGGTCACGGCCACGCTCGGGGCGCAGGCCGGTGAGGCCCTGCGCGAGGATCCGTGGCTGCTGCTGTCCGTCCCCGGTGTCCGGCCCGAGCAGGCCGACGGTTTCGCCCGCGCGCTGCTCGGCGACGGCTGCGGTCCCGGTGACGAGCGGCGGGCCGCCGCTCTCGTCGGCTGGCTGCTGGAGCAGGCCGCCGTGCGGGGCCACACCGCGCTCGCGTTCCCGGCGGTGAGGGCCGCGCTGTCGGACCGGTCGGTGCCCGATCCCGACGAGGCGCTCCGGCACGCCATCGCCGAGGGGGCCGTGCTGGTGTTCCAGGACGGCGCCGAGGACGCCGACGCGGACTCCGGGGGCGAGGCGGCGGACGGCGAGGACGCGGCGGGCGCCGCCGACGGTCCGGCCGTGCCCGTCCTGCTCGGTCTCGACCGGTACGCCCTCGCCGAGGAGAGCCTGGCCGACGGCCTGGCCCGGCTGGTGAAGACCGCGCAGGAGGCGTCCTGGGACGAGGCCGCCGCGCAGGCGCCGTCGCCGTCGGCGGGCGAGCTGATCCGCGCGGTCTCCGGGCACGGCCTGGTGGTCCACACCGGCGGTGAGGCCGCGCGCGCCGAGCCGGTGGCTCTCGCCGAGGCGGTGCGCACGCTCGGTCTGCGGCCGGTCGTGGCCGCGCACGGCGAGAACGGCCGGCGCCGGCTGGGTGCGGGCGCCGTGACCGTCGCGGGGCTGCTGTCCGGCGCGGAGGGGCCGGGGCGGGACGCCGACGGCGCACTGGACCTCGACCTCCTCGTCGTCCTGGACGCGCCGCAGCTGGACGTGGAGACGGCGACGGTGCTGGTGGAGTCGCTGCCCGACGGCGCGCGGCTGGTCCTCAGCGGTGACCCCGGGGTGCTGTGGTCGGCGGGTGCGGGGCGGGTCTTCGCGGATCTGCTGGCCGCCCGTGTGTGCCCGCAGATCGCCTCGCGGACGCCCGACCCCGGGCCGCTCGGCGAGCTGGTCTCCGGCATCGGTATCGGCGAGTTGAACCAGGTCGAGGCGCCCGGCAAGGAGGTCGTGATCGTGCCCGTGCGCGACGCGGGCGAGGCCGTGCACCGTACGGTGCAGCTCGTCGCCGACTCGGTGCCGCGCGCCATCGGTGTGCCGTCCGGGCAGACGCAGGTGATCACGGTGGGGCACGGCGGCGCGGTGGGCACGCGTGCCCTGAACGTGGCGCTGAAGGAGCGGCTGAATCCCGGTCCCGGCCGGTTCGGCGGTTTCGACCCGGACGACCGGGTCGCCTATGTGCCCGCGCCGGGCCGGACGCTGACGGGCGCGGTGGTGTCGGCGGACGCGGAGGGGCTCCGGCTGGACTGCGACGGGGTGCCCGTGGTGGTGCCCAGGGAGCTGGTCGAGTCGGTCGTACGGCACGGCTGGGCGCTCACCGCGCACCAGGCGGCGGGGATGCGGTGGCCGGCCGCCGTCGTGGTGCTGCCCGGCGACTCGGCGCAGGGTCTGAACCGGCCCTGGGTGTACACCGCCTTCAGCCGGGGCGAGCGCCATCTGTCCGTGGTCCACGGCGTCGACCAGGCGCTCGCGCAGGCCGTGGCGGGCGTGGGGGCCGCCGAGCGGACGACGCGGCTCCGTGGGCTCCTGGAGGGCCTGCTGACGCCCTCGGTATGACCCGAACGGCCGACGGCCCGCCCACGGAG
>NZ_JBHUZM010000277.1:0-1625 GCF_042667665.1 Streptomyces sp. NPDC057307
GGCGTACCCCGGTCCGGCCGTGGCTTCGGCCACCGCCAGCTCCACCCCGAACAGCGGTCTGATCTCCGCCTCCTCGCACGCCTCGGCGAAGCGGACGGCCCCGCCGAGGGTGTCGCGGTCGGTCAGGGCGAGGGCGTCCATGTCACGCGCGGCCGCGCTCCTGGCGAGCTGTTCGGGGTGGGAGGCCCCGTACCGCATGGAGAACCCCGAGACGGTATGGAGATGCGTGAACCCGGCCATCCGCACCTCCTGATCGATCCGTTCCACCTCCCCCGCTCCCACCATAGAGAGTATCGAACGTTTGTGCGACATCATGGCCCGTCAGCCATTCAGACCCTCCCCACCTGCGAGAACACCGGGTGCGCCGGAGCGTGGGGCCCATGACTCGTGAGGGCACGACTTTCGCCGACGAGGTGCGGAGCGCCGTCACCGTACGGGCCGCACTGCTCGTGATCGGCGTGCTGGCGCTGCAGATGCTGTTCATCGCCTCGTACGTCGGGGCGCTGCACAGCCCCAGGGCGAAGGACGTGAAGGTCGCCGTGGTCGCGGCGTCCCCGAAGGTCGCGGACCAGTTGGCCGCCGAGCTGCGGAAGCTGCCGGGCGGACCGCTCGACCCGCGCACGCTCACCGACGAGGCGGCCGCGCGCCGGCAGATGCTGAACCGGGACATCGACGCCGCCCTCGTGGTCGACTCCCGGTCGGCCCAGGACACACTGCTGGTCGCCTCCGGCCAGGGATCGACCGAGACCCAGCTGCTGCTGAGGATCTTCGGAGAGATCGAGCGGCAGCAGCAGCGGTCCCTCGCGGTCGACGACGTCGCGCCCGCCTCCGGGAGCGACGCCGACGGCCTCTCCTCCTTCTATCTGGTCGTCGGCTGGTGCGTCGGCGGCTATCTGTGCGCGGCGATCCTCGCGATCAGCGCCGGCTCCCGGCCGGCCAACGGCCGCCGGGCGCTGATCCGGCTGGTGGTCACGGGTCTGTACGCCGTGGTCTCCGGGCTGCTCGGCGCGGTCGTCGCCGGCCCGATCCTGGGCGCGCTGCCGGGCGGCGTCGTGGGGCTGTGGGGGCTCGGCGCGCTCACGGTCTTCGCGGTCGGCGCGGCCACCCTGGCCCTCCAGGCCGTCTTCGGGATCGTGGGCATCGGCCTGGCGATCCTGCTGATCGTCGTCGCGGGCAACCCGAGCGCGGGTGGCGCCTTCCCGCTCCCGCTGCTGCCGGACTTCTGGCGGTCGATCGGCCCCGCCCTGCCGCCGGGCGCGGGCACCTGGGTGGCCCGCTCGATCGCGTACTTCCACGGCAACGCGGTCACCGGGCCGCTGCTGGTGCTCTCCTCGTGGGCCGTGGTGGGGACGGCCCTCACCCTGGCGATGGCGGTACTGCGCGGCAGGGGCAGAGGGCCGGGCCGGGCCCCGGACAAGGACACCCTGCCGGACGCACCGGACACGCCGGAGGCCCCGGACGCGCCCGGCACGCCGGAGGCACCGGGCACCCCGGGGGCCTCGGCGGCGCCGTAGCGGCACCCCGCGCACCGGAAAGCCGGCCGACCGCCGAGGCGATCCGGTCCCGGTCCCAGGCGCCGTCGGCGACCAGCACCCGGTACCTGCGGGCCAGGGTCGCCCCCGGAT
>NZ_JBHUZM010000278.1:0-1310 GCF_042667665.1 Streptomyces sp. NPDC057307
GTGGTAGGAGAGCGTTCTAAGGGCTGTGAAGCCAGACCGGAAGGACTGGTGGAGCGCTTAGAAGTGAGAATGCCGGTATGAGTAGCGAAAGAGGGGTGAGAATCCCCTCCACCGAATGCCTAAGGTTTCCTGAGGAAGGCTCGTCCGCTCAGGGTTAGTCGGGACCTAAGCCGAGGCCGAAAGGCGTAGGCGATGGACAACAGGTTGATATTCCTGTACCACCTCCTCACCATTTGAGCAATGGGGGGACGCAGGAGGATAGGGTAAGCGCGGTATTGGATATCCGCGTCCAAGCAGTTAGGCTGGGAAATAGGCAAATCCGTTTCCCATAAGGCTGAGCTGTGATGGCGAGCGAAATATAGTAGCGAAGTTCCTGATTCCACACTGCCAAGAAAAGCCTCTAGCGAGGTGAGAGGTGCCCGTACCGCAAACCGACACAGGTAGGCGAGGAGAGAATCCTAAGGTGATCGAGAGAACTCTCGTTAAGGAACTCGGCAAAATGACCCCGTAACTTCGGGAGAAGGGGTGCTTCTTAGGGTGTTAAAGCCCCGAGAAGCCGCAGTGAATAGGCCCAGGCGACTGTTTAGCAAAAACACAGGTCTCTGCGAAGCCGTAAGGCGAAGTATAGGGGCTGACGCCTGCCCGGTGCTGGAAGGTTAAGAGGAGCGCTTAGCGTAAGCGAAGGTGCGAATTGAAGCCCCAGTAAACGGCGGCCGTAACTATAACGGTCCTAAGGTAGCGAAATTCCTTGTCGGGTAAGTTCCGACCCGCACGAAAGGCGCAACGATCTGGGCACTGTCTCAACGAGAGACTCGGTGAAATTATAGTACCTGTGAAGATGCAGGTTACCCGCGACAGGACGGAAAGACCCCGTGGAGCTTTACTGCAGCCTGATATTGAATGTTGGTACAGCTTGTACAGGATAGGTAGGAGCCTTGGAAACCGGAGCGCCAGCTTCGGTGGAGGCATCGGTGGGATACTACCCTGGCTGTATTGACCTTCTAACCCGCCGCCCTTATCGGGCGGGGAGACAGTGTCAGGTGGGCAGTTTGACTGGGGCGGTCGCCTCCTAAAAGGTAACGGAGGCGCCCAAAGGTTCCCTCAGAATGGTTGGAAATCATTCGCAGAGTGTAAAGGCACAAGGGAGCTTGACTGCGAGACCTACAAGTCGAGCAGGGACGAAAGTCGGGCTTAGTGATCCGGTGGTTCCGCATGGAAGGGCCATCGCTCAACGGATAAAAGCTACCCCGGGGATAACAGGCTTATCTCCCCCAAGAGTCCACATCGACGGGGAGGTTTGGCACCTCGAT
>NZ_JBHUZM010000278.1:1320-1578 GCF_042667665.1 Streptomyces sp. NPDC057307
GTCCCAAGGGTTGGGCTGTTCGCCCATTAAAGCGGTACGCGAGCTGGGTTCAGAACGTCGTGAGACAGTTCGGTCCCTATCCGTCGCGGGCGCAGGAAATTTGAGAGGAGCTGTCCTTAGTACGAGAGGACCGGGATGGACGCACCGCTGGTGTACCAGTTGTTCTGCCAAGGGCATCGCTGGGTAGCTATGTGCGGACGGGATAAGTGCTGAAAGCATCTAAGCATGAAGCCCCCCTCAAGATGAGATTTCCCATTC
>NZ_JBHUZM010000279.1:0-1486 GCF_042667665.1 Streptomyces sp. NPDC057307
CTGCCGGGGCGGTTGCTTTATGCCTCGTTCATTGTTCTAGTAGTATGCGAACAAGGGAGGTTTTATGAACCAGGCTCGTGTCCGCCTCGCGACCGTCACCGCCGCGCCGTTCGTGCTGGCGCTCGGTGTCCAGCTGGCCGTTCCGCTCGTCGTCGGGGACCGGCTGCCCGACTCGCTCGCCACCCACTTCGACCTCTCCGGCGACGCCGACCGCGACCCGATGTCCCGCACCGCGGCCCTCGTCTCAGGCGTCCTGCTCTTCCTCGGAGTCGGCGCGCTGTGGGTCGCCTCGGCGCTCGGCAGCCCGCTCACCGCGCGCGGGGTGCGGCGGCTGACGGCGGGGGGCTGGGCACTCAACGGATTCCTGGGCTACGCGCTCACCGCGACGCTCTTCGCCAACCTCGACGCGACCGACAGTTCAACCGTCCACCTCCCGCTGTGGCAGCTCGGCGTCGCCGCGGCCGTCGCCCTGGCGGCGGCCGGCGCGGGCCTGCTGCTCACCCGCCTCGTACCGGACCCGAAGCCCGAACCGCCGGGGGACGACGCCACGGCCAGGATCGACCTGGCGGACGGCGAACTGGCCGGCTGGTCCCGGCGTACGGGATCAGGCCCACTGCTCGCGGCCGCTCTGGTGACCCTGGTCGCCGGGGTGTTCGTCGCGGTCGCCGTCAGCCCGCTGTACGGTCCAGTGGTGTTCCTCATCGGCCTGTCGGCCCTGGTCCTCGCCTCCGCGCATGTGTCGGTCGACCGGCACGGACTCACCGTCCGTATGGGCGCGCTGTCCTGGCCGCGAGTACGGGTGCCGCTGGACGGCATCGACACGGCGAGCAGCCGCCGGATCAACGCGGTCGCCGACTTCGGAGGCTGGGGCTACCGCATCCGCCACAAGCGCACGGGCGTCGTGCTGCGCTCGGGCGAGGCGATCGTGGTACGCCGGACCAACGGCCGCGAGTTCGCCGTCACGGTGGGCGATTCGGTGACGGCCGCCGCGCTGCTCAATACGCTCGTCGACCGGCGGAAGAGGATCTGACGTGCTCTTCCGGGTGGATCCGGCGTCCTCGGTGCCGCTCGGCGACCAGATCGCTGGGTCCGTGCGCGGCGCCATCGCCGACGGCACGGTGAACCCCGGCGACCGCCTCCCGGCGGCGCGGGCCCTCGCCGACTCGCTCGGCGTCAACGTCCATACGGTGCTCCGCGGTTACCAGCGGCTGCGCGAGGAGGGCCTGATCGAACTGCGCAGGGGCCGGGGCGCCGTGGTCGTACCGGGACCGGTCTCGCCCGGCCGCGCCAAGCTCCTTGAGCGCGTACGCGAACTGGTCGCCGAGGCACGTGAGTTGGGGATGTCGGAGGAAGAGCTGATGTCCATCGTTCGGCTGGGCCTGACCACCTGACATCACGTCATATCGCAGGGGCGTCGTGTCGCCATGCCGGCGAACGCACTCCGGGCGTGGGGGGGGGGGGGCGCGGAGTGACGCGCGGCCCCGGC
>NZ_JBHUZM010000280.1:0-1431 GCF_042667665.1 Streptomyces sp. NPDC057307
TGAGACCTGATGCCGAGCCGATTGTGGTGAAGTGGATGATCCTATGCTGTCGAGAAAAGCCTCTAGCGAGTTTCATGGCGGCCCGTACCCTAAACCGACTCAGGTGGTCAGGTAGAGAATACCGAGGCGTTCGGGTGAACTATGGTTAAGGAACTCGGCAAAATGCCCCCGTAACTTCGGGAGAAGGGGGGCCATTTCCGGTGATCACTCTTGCAGTGTGAGCTGGGGGTGGCCGCAGAGACCAGCGAGAAGCGACTGTTTACTAAAAACACAGGTCCGTGCGAAGCCGTAAGGCGATGTATACGGACTGACGCCTGCCCGGTGCTGGAACGTTAAGGGGACCGGTTAGTCACATTTCGGTGTGGCGAGGCTGAGAACTTAAGCGCCAGTAAACGGCGGTGGTAACTATAACCATCCTAAGGTAGCGAAATTCCTTGTCGGGTAAGTTCCGACCTGCACGAATGGCGTAACGACTTCTCGACTGTCTCAACCATAGGCCCGGTGAAATTGCACTACGAGTAAAGATGCTCGTTTCGCGCAGCAGGACGGAAAGACCCCGGGACCTTTACTACAGTTTGATATTGGTGTTCGGTTCGGCTTGTGTAGGATAGGTGGGAGACTGTGAAGCTTGGACGCCAGTTCAGGTGGAGTCGTCGTTGAAATACCACTCTGGTCGTGCTGGATGTCTAACCTGGGTCCGTGATCCGGATCAGGGACAGTGTCTGATGGGTAGTTTAACTGGGGCGGTTGCCTCCTAAAGAGTAACGGAGGCGCCCAAAGGTTCCCTCAGCCTGGTTGGTAATCAGGTGTTGAGTGTAAGTGCACAAGGGAGCTTGACTGTGAGACCGACGGGTCGAGCAGGGACGAAAGTCGGGACTAGTGATCCGGCGGTGGCTTGTGGAAGCGCCGTCGCTCAACGGATAAAAGGTACCCCGGGGATAACAGGCTGATCTTCCCCAAGAGTCCATATCGACGGGATGGTTTGGCACCTCGATGTCGGCTCGTCGCATCCTGGGGCTGGAGTCGGTCCCAAGGGTTGGGCTGTTCGCCCATTAAAGCGGTACGCGAGCTGGGTTTAGAACGTCGTGAGACAGTTCGGTCCCTATCCGCTGCGCGCGCAGGAGTCTTGAGAAGGGCTGTCCCTAGTACGAGAGGACCGGGACGGACGAACCTCTGGTGTGCCAGTTGTCCTGCCAAGGGCATGGCTGGTTGGCTACGTTCGGGAGGGATAACCGCTGAAAGCATCTAAGCGGGAAGCCTGCTTCGAGATGAGGACTCCCACCCACTTGATGGGGTAAGGCTCCCAGTAGACGACTGGGTTGATAGGCCGGATATGGAAGCACCGTGAGGTGTGGAGTTGACCGGTACTAATAGGCCGAGGGCTTGTCCTCAGTTGCTCGCGTCCACTGTGTTAGTTCTGAGACAACGAAC
>NZ_JBHUZM010000281.1:0-1344 GCF_042667665.1 Streptomyces sp. NPDC057307
CTGATAGGGAAGTTGGGAGCGCTCCGCGCTCCTGAACGGGTCCGCTGCGCTCCCCCGCCTGACGGTCCTTCCGGCTGCGCCTCCAGGACCGATGAGCCCGCTTCGCGGGCCCAGCTGGCAACGAGAGAAGGGAGGTTGTTCCCGCTGGCGGACCTTTATTGCGCTCCGGCCTGGGTCGCCTGTGCGCCTCTCCGCCTAAGGGCTGTCCCGAAAACTGCAGGTGCGGCAGACCCTGGGCCGTTTTTGCCCTGGTGCCAGTCGCCACTGTGGGCGTTGTCAGTGGGCGAGGGCACACTGATGTCATGAGCGTTTCTTCGTCTCCCGAAGCCCATACGTCCTGCACCTCCCCTGTCTGGGTGGAGTCGATGGGCGGGCCCTTGATCGTCGTCCCCGTCTCCGCGTTGGCTGCGTGGCGTGGGTGTACGGAAACCGGGGTCATGGTGGGGGACGCCACCGCTCCAGACGACTACGACCGGGCCTGCGCGGTGGATGGTCTGGTCGGCGTGATCACCGTCGGCGAGAACGGTGCGCAGGCACTGGTGTTGGCGGACGAGCCAGCCACCAGCTGTTTTCTACCCGAGCATCGGGTCTTCCTGCGGTGGCTTGCGGCTGACTCCGAGGCCGGGCTGAAGGCGACGGCCGGGACTGTCCTTGCGGACCCCGCCGCTGAGTGGGAGGAGTGCGGCACGTGGTCATCGGACGGTCCAGCCACACTCATGGACTCTGCCGAAGCAGGTTCCGCTCTGGACACCGAGTATCCCGGCGGCGGGATGCCCTCCCAGGCGCCGGTTGCGCTGCCCGCCGGCCGCTGGAGGGTCCGAGCCACCCATACCAAGGCAGACGAAGAGAACTGGGTCGGCCTGGTCCAGATGCTGCCCATCCGATCTTCAACGGTCAGCTGCTTTGGTTGATTGCGGTCACGTGCTGCGCACAAGGTTGTGCAGATGGGCGATGCCGAGCACCGCGTGGCGCACACCTTCGCCTTTCAACCGGCAGTCGCGGAGGATCTTCCAGGTCTTCATCCGCGCGAAGGCGTGCTCGACGCGGGCGCAGACCTGCTTGTGCGAGCGGTTGTACTCCTGCTTCCAGGTAGGTAATTCCTCGCCCGGCCGTCGACGGTGTGACATGCCGGCACCAGTGCCGGGATAGCCGCCGTCGGCGATAGTCATGGTCTTGCCGACTGCGGCCTTCCCACCGGATTCTTCTCATGCCATGCAGTCATTGCGATTGCCCGGCAGGGGCCGGCCGACTAGGGCCTGTCTGACAAATGACCACCGGCGGGTTCGCGGAGCCACAGCATCAGAGCTGCCAGGACGATCCCAGCTCGGTAGCGATCGGCGAGCT
>NZ_JBHUZM010000282.1:0-1196 GCF_042667665.1 Streptomyces sp. NPDC057307
GGTGGTCAGCCCGCCCCGGGACCGGCCGAGCGCCTGACACTCCTGCGAGCGGCCCGGATCTTCCAGTTCGTCCCCGTCCGCTGCCCCTTTCTGAGGGCGCCAGCCGCGTGTTGGTGGGCCCGGTTGATCGTGGAGTCGACGGAAATGGTCCACTCCACCCGGCCTACCGCGTCGTCTCGGACCTGGACGTGTTCCAGCAGCTTCGCCCAGGTCTCGTCCGCTTCCCAACGGGCGAACCGCTCGTAGACGGTCTGCCAGGGTCCATACCGCTCGGGCAGATCGCGCCAAGGAGCCCCCGTCCGCAGCCGCCACAGCACCCCGTTGACCACCTGCCGGTGATCACGCCACGGACGGCCACGCCCATCCACCCGCGGCAACAGGGGCTCTACTCGCTCCCACGCCGCATCTGTCAGCTCACCTCGACCTGCCACAAGATCAATGATCACACCGGCTATAGAGTCCTGCCTGTGGCGAATCATCAGGACGAGACCAGGGCGGCCTACGACGGAGTCGTCGAGCTGTACGCATCGCTGTTCGCGGACAGGCTGGAGACACAGCCGTTCGCCCGGGCCATGATCGGCACCTTCACCGAACTGGTTCGCGCGACGGGCAACCTGCGGGCAGCGGACGTTGGGTGCGGGCCTGGACACCTGACGGCCATGCTGCACGAACTGGGCCTGGATGCCTTCGGGCTTGACCTCTCCCCTGGCATGATCGATCACGCCCGGCGGGCCCATCCGGCGCTGCACTTCCAGGAGGCGCGGATGGAGTCCCTGCCGATCGAGGACAGCGCGCTCGGCGGCGTACTGGCCCGCTACTCGATGATCCATACCCCTCCCCGAGAACTGCCGGAGCTGATTGCTGAGCAGGTACGCGTCCTGGCTCCGGGTGGTCTGCTCCTGGTGTCCTTCTTCGGGACCGACGAACCGGAGCCGGTCCAGTTCGACCACAAGGTGACGCCTGCCTACAGTTGGCCAGCGGACCGTCTCGCTGGACTGCTGGCCGATGCCGGGCTTGTTCCCTTCGCCCGGCTGCTCCACGATCCGGCCTCTGAACGGGGCTTCCTCGACGCCCACCTGCTGGCCCGCCGTTCGTAGATTCTGCCTGGCAATACCCGCCGGTCGGTCGGAGTACCTCCGGACTACCGGCTCGGCGGACGCTCGCTGATCCGACGGGAATTGTCAGACAGGCCCTAG
>NZ_JBHUZM010000283.1:0-1132 GCF_042667665.1 Streptomyces sp. NPDC057307
TCCTTTTCCACTTAACGTATACTTTGGGACCTTAGCTGGCGGTCTGGGCTGTTTCCCTTTCGACTACGGATCTTATCACTCGCAGTCTGACTCCCAAGGATAAGTCATTGGCATTCGGAGTTTGACTGAATTCGGTAACCCGGTAGGGGCCCCTAGTCCAATCAGTGCTCTACCTCCAAGACTCTTACCTTGAGGCTAGCCCTAAAGCTATTTCGGGGAGAACCAGCTATCTCCAGGTTCGATTGGCATTTCACCCCTACCCACACCTCATCCCCGCACTTTTCAACGTGCGTGGGTTCGGGCCTCCATTCAGTGTTACCTGAACTTCACCCTGGACATGGGTAGATCACCTGGTTTCGGGTCTACGACCACGTACTAAACGCCCTATTCAGACTCGCTTTCGCTGCGGCTCCGCCTCTTCAGCTTAACCTTGCACGGGATCGTAACTCGCCGGTTCATTCTACAAAAGGCACGCCATCACCCGTTAACGGGCTCTGACTACTTGTAGGCACACGGTTTCAGGATCTCTTTCACTCCCCTTCCGGGGTGCTTTTCACCTTTCCCTCACGGTACTGGTTCACTATCGGTCACTAGGGAGTATTTAGCCTTGGGAGATGGTCCTCCCGGATTCCGACGGAATTTCACGTGTTCCGCCGTACTCAGGATCCACTCAGGAGAGAACGAAGTTTTGACTACAGGGCTGTTACCTCCTATGGCGGGCCTTTCCAGACCTCTTCATCTACCTCGTTCCTTTGTAACTCCGTACAGAGTGTCCTACAACCCCAAGAGGCAAGCCTCTTGGTTTGGGCTAATCCCGTTTCGCTCGCCGCTACTCAGGGAATCGCATTTGCTTTCTCTTCCTCCGGGTACTTAGATGTTTCAGTTCCCCGGGTCTGCCTTCTCATATCCTATGTATTCAGATATGGATACCACTCCATTACGAGTGGTGGGTTTCCCCATTCGGAAATCTCCGGATCAAAGCTTGCTTACAGCTCCCCGAAGCATATCGGTGTTCGTCCCGTCCTTCATCGGCTCCTAGTGCCAAGGCATCCACCGTGCGCCCTTTCTAACTTAACCGTTAAAAAGAATCACTATGTGATATCTTGTATTACTTGAATGTGATGTCTACTGT
>NZ_JBHUZM010000284.1:0-1088 GCF_042667665.1 Streptomyces sp. NPDC057307
CGTCAACTCGTCGGCGCCGGCGCGTTCGTGACTGTGCGTCAGGCTCGGGGGGTCAGTTCCAGCGCCTCGGCCAGCGTGCGCCACTCGGCGAGCGGCAGCTCCGTGCGCCGGTCGCCCGACAGCACCTGCAGCGCTAGATGGTCGGCGCCGGCGGCCACGTACTCGTCGACCCGGGCACGTACGGTCCCGGCGTCGCCCAGCGCGAAGAGCGCGGCCAGCAGCCGGTCGCTGCCGCCGTCCGCGAAGTCGCTCTCGGTGAAGCCGAGTCGGAGCAGGTTGTTGGTGTAGTTCGGCAGTTGCAGATACATCGACAGCATCCCGCGCGCGACGGTACGGGCCTGGTCGAGATCCGTGTCCAGTACGACGGTGAGCTCCGGCGCGAGCAGCGCGTCCGGACCGAGTGCCGCGCGCGCCTCCGCCGTGTGCTCGGCCGTGACGAGATAGGGGTGCGCGCCCGCCGAGCGCTCGGCGGCGAGCTTCAGCATCTTCGGGCCGAGCGCGGCGAGGACGCGCCCGGAGGCGGGGACCGGGTCGGCCACGGCGTCCAGGGCGTCGAGATACTCGACCATGGCCGAGTAGGGCCGTGCGTAGTTCGGGTTGAATCCGCTGTGGCTGACGCCCAGTCCGAGGACGAAACGTCCCGCCGAGTCCCGCCGGATCCGCGCCGCCTGTTCGGCGACCGCCGGTGCCTGGTGGTCCCAGATGCTGAGGATGCCGGTCGCGACGGTGATGTGCCGGGTCGCTTCGACCACGGGAACCACCTGGTCGAGCGACGGGCTGCCGCCCATCCAGATCGTCCCGTACCCGAGCGAGTCGAGTTCGGCGACCGCCGCCGAGACCGCCTCGACGCCGGCCGGCTCCGAGGGGTGCAGGGCGGAACTCCAGATACCGATCCTGCCGAAACGTGCGTCATTGTCAGAAGGCATAGCGCGAAACTAACCCAAGCGCGCTGCCGCGCCCCCGCCGCCCCGCCCCGGGCGCGTCCCGCCGCAAGTGTTGTCGGGCATGGCGCCGCCCCGGCACGGGCGGGACGCTCGTGGCGGGGCGGCTGATCGGCAGCTCCGGCCGGCTCGGTGGCCGGCCGGAGC
>NZ_JBHUZM010000285.1:0-1070 GCF_042667665.1 Streptomyces sp. NPDC057307
GTTTAGGGTACGGGCCGCCATGAAACTCGCTAGAGGCTTTTCTCGACAGCATAGGATCATCCACTTCACCACAATCGGCTCGGCATCAGGTCTCAGACTATGTGCACGACGGATTTGCCTATCGTGCGTCCTACACCCTTACCCCGGGACAACCACCGCCCGGGCTGGACTACCTTCCTGCGTCACCCCATCGCTTGCCTACTACCACCTTGGACCGACGGCTCCACCACTTCCCTTTGCCCGAAGGCTCCAGGACGGCTTCACGGTCTTAGCATTAATGGATTCAACACTGGGCGTTTCAAAGCGGGTACCGGAATATCAACCGGTTGTCCATCGACTACGCCTGTCGGCCTCGCCTTAGGTCCCGACTTACCCTGGGCAGATCAGCTTGACCCAGGAACCCTTAGTCAATCGGCGCACACGTTTCCCACGTGTGTATCGCTACTCATGCCTGCATTCTCACTCGTGAACCGTCCACCCCTCGCTTCCGCGGAGGCTTCACCCGGCACACGACGCTCCCCTACCCATCCCAACGGGCGTTGGCCCTATATGCTGGAATGACACGACTTCGGCGGTACGCTTGAGCCCCGCTACATTGTCGGCGCGGAATCACTTGACCAGTGAGCTATTACGCACTCTTTCAAGGGTGGCTGCTTCTAAGCCAACCTCCTGGTTGTCTCTGCGACTCCACATCCTTTCCCACTTAGCGTACGCTTAGGGGCCTTAGTCGATGCTCTGGGCTGTTTCCCTCTCGACCATGGAGCTTATCCCCCACAGTCTCACTGCCGTGCTCTCACTTACCGGCATTCGGAGTTTGGCTAAGGTCAGTAACCCGGTAGGGCCCATCGCCTATCCAGTGCTCTACCTCCGGCAAGAAACACACGACGCTGCACCTAAATGCATTTCGGGGAGAACCAGCTATCACGGAGTTTGATTGGCCTTTCACCCCTAACCACAGGTCATCCCCCAGGTTTTCAACCCTGGTGGGTTCGGTCCTCCACGACCTCTTACAGCCGCTTCAACCTGCCCATGGCTAGATCACTCCGCTTCGGGTCTTGAGCGCGCTACTA